>JACQKQ010000004.1 GCA_016204465.1 Candidatus Levyibacteriota bacterium | reverse complement strand
GCCAAAGACACCTATAGATTAATTACGAAAGATTTTGAGCGGGTTGTCGCCTTGGAAATTCCTTACGAATTCCACTCCGTGGGCCAGTTCTACCAGGAATTTGGTCAGGTGGAAGACGAGGAAGTCAAAGAAATATTAAAAATCAAAGATTAAAGATCAAAAATACATAGTAAAAATAAAAAATTTGCTTTTTGCTTTTTGATATTTTATATTACATCGTATGAAACTAATAGTAGGTTTAGGCAATCCCGGAGAAAAGTACGAGCGGACGCGGCACAATATGGGGTTTGTCGTAGTGGATCAGTTTTTGAAAAACTACGAACCCGTCAAGGACACGGTGTGGGAAGATAATAAAAAGCTCAAAAGTGATATTGCAACAATAGAATGGAAGCCGAAGCTCGGCTCTTCGGAAAAAGTCATTCTCGCTAAACCAAAGACGTTTATGAATAATTCCGGCATGGCAGTGCTTCTGATTTCGCAGTTCTATAAAATCAAGCCAGATGATATTTGGATTGTGCACGATGACATTGACTTACAGCTTGGCAGCGTGCGAATCCGATTCGGCGGCAGTTCCGGCGGGCATCGGGGAATTGCCTCGATTATGGGAGAGTTAAAAACAGATAAATTTTGGCGGTTTCGGCTTGGCATATCCCACCCAAAAAACCACTCAGAAACTCGTAACCGCAAGTATTACCTTCGCGACGTTGACGACTTTGTTTTATCCGAATTTACCGGCTCAGAAAAAGGCAAAGCAAAAGACCTCGTAAAGCACGCTGCCCGCGCCATTGCCTGCGGCCTCGAAGAAAGCCTCGAGTCCGCGATGAACAAGTTCAATACGAAGTAACACGTGACAAGTAACACGTGACAAGAAGACAAAAAACATATATAAATAGAAAGCGTGTCACGTTTGTCGTGTTACGTGTTACGATGTATGCGCTCCGTTAAGCAAATTCTTAATAAGTTTAATCCTTTGGAAGATAAGTACATTTCCCGTGAGTTTCAGTCATTTGGCATTTATCTTTCCGAGCAGCTTGACGACTACAAGCACAAAGCGCTCTATATAAAACTTGCCAAAACCGTCCACCGTTCAATTTTGGAAAAAGCGCTCTCCTACGTTTCCGATAGCAAGGCACGCAATAAAGTGGCCTTGTTTTTGTGGAAAATGAAAGAACTCAAATCGCAAAACTTAAAACGCAAAAGTACAACTTAAAACTAAAATCTATGCAGATAAGGTATTTTCTTATCTTTACAGCTTCAACCCTTTTTATCTTTTTGGCGCTTGTATTTCAAGAAAACCTCTCACAGTTTAAGTCGCTTGGCCTCGTTGGGATTTTCCTGATCAATTTCTTAGCCTCGGCGACAATTTTTCTGCCGGCTCCTGGCATTGCTTCGGTCGTTGCGGGAGGCGTGCTTTATCCGCCAGTTCTTGTTGCGATTGTTTCTGCCTTGGGCGCGTCGGCGGGAGATATGGTTGGATTTGTCTTAGGACACGCAGGGAGAAAAATTTTTATCAAAAACCATCACCGCTGGTACATGATGCTCAAAGACAAATTTAAAATGTTTGGGGATGTGATTGTTTTCCTCTTCGCATTCGTCCCAAACCCGTTGTTTGACGCAATCGGGATTTTAGCCGGAGTTTTTGCCTACTCACCGGTGCGTTTCTTCATGTTCATGCTTGCGGGAAGATTCATTCGGAATGTTCTTTTAGCCTATCTTGGCAACGCTTTCGCCCCCTAGTAGAAAAATAACTAAAAGTATATAATCGAAAGAAGGAAAAATAATATGAAGTATTTTGAATTAGATAAAGAAGAAAAGGAATTACTAGAAGAGGTTGAACGAGGCGAATGGAAATCGGTTAAAAACCTGGCCAAGGAAAAAAGACGTCTGATGCAGATAGCTAAAAACACTCTCAACAAAACGAGGAATATTAACATCAGGCTGTCGGAGAGAACGTTATATAAACTCAAGGCTAAGGCTTTGCAAGAGGGCATCCCATACCAAACCCTCGCCTCCTCAATTCTCCATAAAGCAACACAGGAGTGATCTTTCTTCTCGCAACCGTGTTCCTGTTTGGTATACTAAACGATATGCAGCAGGTACGTGTGTTGATTTCCGGTTTTGTGCAGGGGGTGGGATTTCGCCACTTTGTTCGCAGTGAAGCAAGAAAACGTAGTGTGACAGGTTGGGTTTGCAACACGCAAGACGGTGGAGTAGAGGCCATTCTGCAGGGTTCAAAAGAGAAGATAGAACAGATGGTTCAGCTTTGCCGGAAAGGTCCATTTTTGGCAGAGGTAAAAGACGTTGTTGTTGTTTGGGAAGATGCAAAAGAGCGTTATGAGGATTTTACCGTAGTTGCATGATACAATGGGAAGAACAAACGTATGTCAACGCTAGGATATATTTTACTTTTTACCTTTATCGGCAGCATTGGCGCTTTGATTGGAGGCATTCTGCTTCTCTCCCGCGAAAAATTTGCCCTCAAGATTTCTCATTTTTTAGCGTCTTTTGCCGCTGGGGTATTGTTAGGAACTGCATTTTTTGATCTCTTGCCCGAAGCACTGCACGAAGCCGCGTCAAACGCGGCTATAGGAGAAGAGGGCATAGATGTGTTTTTTTGGACGCTTTTTGGCATTATTATCTTTTTCCTTACCGAACGGTTTATCCATTGGTTCCACCACCACGAAGATTTCCACGATCATAAGATGGAATCAAAATCAACGCTCCCTTTAATTATTTTTGGCGATGCCATGCACAATTTTATTGACGGCGTGGTTATTGCGGCAACGTTTATGGCAAGTGTGCCGCTTGGCGTTGTGACGGCGCTTGCGGTTTTTGCCCATGAGATACCGCAAGAAATTGGCGACTTTGGCCTTATGCTGCACAAGGGTCTTAGAAAAAAGAAAATAATTTTGGTAAATGTTCTGTCCGCTGCTGTTTCGTTTATCGGTGCAATAGCAACGTATCTTTTAGGAGGTATTGTAGAAGGGTATGTGCCTGTTTTTCTTGCGATAACTGCTGGATTTTTTATTTACATAGCGTCTTCTGACTTAATTCCAGAAATTCATCACGAGAAAAGGAGAGGGTTTGCCATCATTGAAAGCTTTCTGCTTGTTGTGGGGATTGCGGTTATTTGGGTTACTGTATCGTTAATCGAGCACGGTTAGTCGTCTATTTACTCTTTTTTCGTGCTTCTTTTTTCAGGCGGAGCGTTTTAATCCTTCTTTTCTCCATTGCTTCAACAGTAAACACAATATTGCCAATTTGCACTTGGTCTCCCTTTTTTGGTTCGCGGCCAAGGAGTCCGAAAACAAGGCCGCCAATGGTTGTGTAGCCTTGGCCTCGCATAGGAAGGCGAAACTTATTTTGTACTTTTTCAATTGATGCTGCGCCATCGACAAGATAACTGTCATCTTTCTGCTTCTGAATATCTTGCAATGGTTGATCAAACTCGTCTTGTATTTCTCCAACCAAGCTTTCAATAACGTCCTCAAGCGTGATAATGCCTGCAGTGCCACCGTACTCGTCGTTGACGACAGCAATATGGATACGTTTATTGCGCATGTCCCGCAGAACTTCATCGATTCTCTTGGTTTCAGGGACACTAATAATTACCCGAATAAGATGCGTTTGCGAAAGTAATGTGTCACTTTTTGTTTTGAGAATCGTTTTATAGATATCTTTAATGTGTATAAAGCCAATGATGGTATCAATAGAATGTTCATAGACAGGGAAGCGACTGTGCGGATGACGAATTGCCCGTTTTATAATATCGTTAAGTGAGGTAGAAACATTAAATGCGATAATATCTGTTCGTGGTATCATAATTTGTTTCACCGGTATATCGCCAAGACGAAAGACGCTATAGACCATTTCCACTTCTTTTTGTGGAATAATGCCGCTTGCAGCACTTTGCGTTAAGAGCATTTTAATCTCTTCTTCCGAATGAACCAGTTGGTGGCCAGATGGGGCAGAAAATCCAAATATGCGAAGCACAAGACTCCCAGCACTATTGAGTATCCATATGAAGGGGCGAAAAACGGTGGTAAAAAGGCTTAATGGTGCGATGACAAAAAGGGAGGTAAGCTCGGCTTTTTGGAGTGCAACAGTCTTTGGCGCAAGCTCTCCCAAAACTATATGTAAAAACGTAATAATGCTAAATGCAATTATTATAGACAAGGTATGCGCGGAGAAAAGAGCAATATCTTTTGGTAAAAATTGCAAATGTGGCTCTAAAAAATGCGCAATGGCTGGTTCTCCAATCCAACCTAACGCAAGACTTGCAAGCGTTATGCCAAGCTGCGTTGCGGAGATAAAACTATCAAGGTCAAGGATCGCTTTTTGGACGAGTTTTGCAGCAGCATTGCCTTTTTTGACTAGCTCGTCGATGCGCGTTTTCCTTACCGCGACAAGGGCAAATTCCGATGCGACAAAGTAGCCGTTAAGTAATACAAGCAGAATTACAATCCCAATCTGAAAAAGAAATTCCATCGGAGGCGATTATAGCACACGCGTTATTGCACAGCTGACTTCATGTCGTTCCAGGAGTAGGCGCCTGCAAATTTAGTTGTGTTGCTTCTCAAGGGCTTCTAAGTGATATAATAGATTAAAATGGATACCGCGCAAAATCTTTCTCCTGTTGCAACACAGCTAGTTAAGTCGTTTATCCAAAAAGTATCAGAAAATGGCGATAAGAAAATAAGCGTTAATCCTTTCGTTGCGCATTTTGCTTCCTGGTACGAGAAGCTTAGAAACGCAATGGAATACCGCGAGGAAGAAGTTATTCTGCGGGCTACCATTGAGCGCATCCTCAAACGCAGACTTCTTTTAGGAGGGCATGGGAAAACGGTTGCGCAGCCGCTCCTGCGCGAGCTTGTTTGGGCTCGCTACTTCCCAAACGAATCGCTTTCTGAATCACTCATTGATGTTGTCGCAAAAAAAATTGACCTTTACCTTCAACTTCGCGAGCAAATACTGGCACAGAAAAAATTTTCCGAGAACGTGCTTAATGAATGGACATATCATCTTATGTCGTCGGACATTGCACGAACGCTTCATCCCAATAAAGAGAAAGAAGCAATGGTAAATTTTTTCTACCAGCTCGTCTACGACGACGTCACAATTGTTGACGACACCACGCAAACCCGCGACGCGCAGGTTTACCTTGCTATCCGAAAGAGTTTTGCCAAAGACGACATTGCGTTCTTGCGCTATAATTTGTTTTATCAGATTTTTGGGCAGCTTACAGATGCGTCGGTTGAGCGCATTGCCAATACGTTTCCGAAGGGTTACGAAGAGATCGATCGGCAATTGCACCACAGAGCAAAAGACAAAATTTTTAGCTACGTCAAACGCCGGGCAGCAATTTTTCTTATCTTGGAAGACATGCTGCGTTTACAGAAAGAACATTTCCCAACGCTTATCAAAGACGAGGAAAAACTAAAGCAGGAGGTATTTGATGCCTGCGAGGTACGCTATGCAGACGTCACTTCAAAGGTGCGCCGCGCGATTATTAGAAGTGTTGTTTTTATTTTGCTAACCAAAGTTATTTTTGCCTTTGCCATTGAAGGCACCTTTGAAAAGTTTGTCTATGGCAATATTATGTGGAACGCGCTTGTCATCAACACTGCAATTCCGCCCCTGCTTATGATTGTTGTTGGCCTTTTTGTTAGAGTGCCACGCAAGGAAAATTCCGAGCGAATCTTTACCTATATTAAGGCAGCGTTGTTTGAGGAAAACCCAACTCTTGGTAATGCACTTTCGCTTACGCGAGACGAGCGGTTGCGCAATCCGTTTTTGCAGGGAATTTTTTCCGTCCTTTGGGTATTGGCATTTGTTGTAAGTTTTGGCGGACTTATCTACGTCTTAACGAGGCTTAACTTTACTGTCGTAAGTCAGATTGTCTTTATTTTCTTTTTGGCTATCGTTTCGTTTTTGGCCTACCGTATCTCGCTTATCCCGCGCGCCTACATGGTGGGAGATAAGCAAGGGCTTGTAACGCCGCTTGTAGACTTTTTATTTATGCCGGTAATTCGTGTTGGTCGACATCTCACCGAAGGGATTGCGCAGATTAATGTGATTATTTTCATTTTTGATTTTATTATTGAAACGCCCTTTAAGGGCATTTTTGCCTTCTTTGAACAGTGGTTTTTCTTTTTGCACGCAAAGCGGGAGGAACTTGAATAAAATATGGAGTATAATGAAGAGAAGCTTTCAAAAAAGGAGCGAAAGCGGCTTAAGAAAGAGCAGGAGGCAGTGCAAAAAGAGCACGCCAAACAAAGAGGGCTTATGGTTAAATGGATAACGATTGTAGGAATAGTTTTATTGGTGGGGGCAGGGCTGTGGTGGATTATTGCACAGTCAAGCAAACCACTTCCAGGCAAAGCGGTTGCAGATTTAGGCCGCGAGCACGTTGAAGATGGAACGAAAGTGGAGTACAACTCAAACCCGCCGACTTCCGGCAAGCACTATGCAGATTGGACACGAGCTGGTATTTTTGAAAATCCGGTGTCAGATGGGCACTTGATACACTCGCTGGAACATGGATACGTCGTAATCTCATACAACTGCGAGCGATTAAAAGTATCACGAGTACCACAAGTACCACGGGTACCACAGGCTTATGCGCATGAGGAGGAGTTGGAGGCGAGTTCTTCTGCAGAGTCTGATGCGGCTTCGCCGGCGTCAAACGAGGCTTCGCCGAGTGCCAAGCTTACGGACAGCGTTTGGAAAAGTAAGGACTGCCTTGATCTCAAAAAAGAACTTTCGGATTTTGCCAATGGAGAGGGGCTATCTAAACTTATTGTCATTCCAAGACCGAATATGGACACAACAATTGCCTTGACAGCGTGGGGGAGGATTGATACCATTGATAGAATTGATAAAGACCGCATGAGTGCATTCATCAAGGTATTTCGCAACAATGGCCCGGAGAAGACAATGGAATAGAACGATTGTTATATTGTTGCATTGCTACATTGCTGCAAAGTCTCATAACAATAGAGCAATATAGCAATAGAACAATTTGAGAATATGGCTGAATTAACACTCACAGACCAAACATTTGAACAAGAGGTATTAAAATCGCAATTGCCTGTTCTCGTGGACTTTTGGGCGCCGTGGTGCGCTCCATGCAGGATTGTTTCCCCAATTGTTGAAGAATTGGCAAAAGAGTACGAAGGAAAACTTAAGGTAGGTAAAATGAATGTGGACGAAAACCAAACAGCAGCCAGATTTGGCATTATGAGCATACCGACACTTTTAATTTTCAAAAACGGCAAACCTGTCAAGACTATGATCGGCGCACAAGCGAAGGATAATTTGAAGAAGGGAATAGACGAAGTGCTCGGTTCATAAATCCGAAATTCGAATATCGAAATCCGAAACAATGCTAAAATTCGAATGTTCAAATGACCAAATTTTTTGAATTTCTGATTTCGGTTATTTGAATTTGTTTCGAATTTCGTGCTTTGGTATTCGGATTTTTATTTTTATGGAAGGACAAGTGTATGATGTCGTAATCCTCGGAAGCGGCCCAGCTGGTTTAACCGCTGCTATTTACACCACACGTGCAAGTCTCAAAACGCTCATTATTGCCGGCGAAAGGTGGGGCGGACAGCTTATGCTGACAACCCTTGTTGAAAACTATCCCGGATTTCCAGACGGCATCCAAGGGCCGGATTTAATGATTGCCATGCGAAAGCAGGCAGAGCACCACGGCGCGGAGATTGTTGAGAAAAACTTTGTTAAAGGAGATTTTACAAGCAAGCCGTTCAAAATCACAGCGGGCGATACAACGTACGAAAGCAAAACAGTTATTATTGCAACCGGCGCTGATACAAAATGGCTTGGTGTGCCCGGCGAGCAGGAGTTGATTGGCCGCGGCGTCTCCTCGTGCGCTCCCTGCGACGCGCCGTTTTTTAGAAACAAACGAGTCATTGTTGCCGGCGGCGGCGACAGTGCAATGGAAGAAGCGCTTGTGCTCTCCCGCGCTGCGACACAGGTTTTTATTGTTCACCGCCGCGATACGTTTCGGGCGTCTCAAATTATGCAAGATAAAGTCAAAGCAAGCGAAAAAATTAAGACACTGTTCAACACAGAAATTCTGGAGATTAAGGGAGAAGGGAAGGTAGCAAGCGTTATGCTTAAGAATAACCAAACAGGGCAAACGCAAGAAATGCCAATTGACGGTGTGTTTGTGGCAATCGGGCACAAGCCAAACTCGACCGTCTTTAACGGCATCAAAATGGATGAAAGCGGCTACATTGTCGTGCACGATTACTACCAGACAAACGTTGCCGGCGTGTTTGTTGCCGGCGATGTCCACGACAATCAGTATCGCCAGGCAATAACCGCCGCCGGATTCGGTTGTGCTGCAGCGCTTGAAGCCGAGCGCTGGCTCCGTGATCAACAAGGGTAATTCCTTTTTTGTCATTCCGAACTTGTTTCGGAATCTCTTGTACTTTTGATCGCAAAAGTACCAAAACTCGCGAGCAAGTGAACGGTCGCTACATTTTGTCGCTCACTAATCGGGGGAATGCAGACCCCCTCCGACACTAAAGGTCGGTGATCCCCCTGATAGCTAGCTCCAAAATGTTTCACGCGCTGCGTTCAAATGTTCGCATAAGGCAACCTCATGCTGAAAGAATGTTGACATTACCATCTAAATCCACTATAACGAGGGTAGGCCTTTAATTGCATAAGGCCTATTGCTCTTTGACTTTTTAAATCCTTTTGCGAAATCATCTCTAAAACAGCACATTTTGCGTGTGCTTTGTGTGCTTGCACAGCTTTTTCTATTCAAGCAGTTTGGATGGAAGAAGTGGTGCAAGCCAAATTTTGGAGGTTGTTTTGTAAAAAGGTTCCAGTTGGTTTTATTTTTCCGACCAAACAGCGTATCAGCCCATCGCACATCGGTTTTACCGGTGTGATGAAGCACGTCTGGAGAAGTTAATTCATGCCCGACGACAATTCTGATCCCAAGACGATGTTCGCGCATGGTCGATTCGGCCGTCCTGTTAAAGGACACGATCATACGCAAGCGCCTCGCCATGAACTGAAGCAGCCGGTGAAGAGGACGACAAGGCCTCGAAGAGAACGGTCCGGAGATAACCCGTCTGCTGACGCATACACAGTCGACGTCTGGGACCCGCAGTAGAAGCTAATTTTCCTTTGGAGGTGAAGGGCACACTCGGCTTGCCACCTGCGACGCGTTCGCTGGGTAATAAATCTTGCGCAGTTAGCCGCGGGTGGGCACTGCGACAGGACAAGGGTACAATCCACAAACCAGCGAGGCGCCGATGCCTTAAGATGCAGACTAACTGCAGAGTGAAAGAGCCTGCGGTGGTTGTGTCTTAAGGCTCCAGAGTCTTTTCCTGGGGAGATTGCCTATGACTTGGTGAGGTTTCCAGCCGGATTGCGGCTGATTCCTGTTCCGCAAGGGACAGTGCTCACAGAGGGTGAGTAGACGATGCGCCGAGAAACGGACTCGGTAGCTGTCAACAAGAAAAGGCGTAACTGGGATACGACGTCGAATTGTCGCCACGGCTCAGTCCTCCATCGCGACAAGACGTCTGGTC
>JACQKQ010000024.1 GCA_016204465.1 Candidatus Levyibacteriota bacterium | reverse complement strand
TCAAAACAGATGCCAATATTCTCATCGGCCGCCGTCATTGGCTCAAGGTATAAACCAAACTTGGTATTAGTTCCGTTAGTGCTGGATGTGCCATCATCAATGTATAGTACATAATTATTAACAGTGCCGTTGTCAGAAGCGTGTGTCGCGGCAGTTGTCGCAAAAATGCCGTAAACAGTTGTGGCAACAGAGGCGTTGGTGGTGGCACCGGTTCCCGAGGCTGAAATATACTGGCCGTAGATGGTTTTTGTCGCCGCTGCATTTAAGGCTCCTGTATTTGAGACAGTAATATAGTCTCCGTAATTTGTGTTTCCTAAGGCTATTGCATCGGTAAGGGTAGTATAGGATCCATAAGCAGTATCAGCGTTTGTGGCGTTGGTGTTGGCAAATGCGTTGTAGATACCGTAGCCGCTGGTTGAAGCGGCGGTGGGGTTAAAGACGGTATTAATGTACAAAGAAGCATAAGCAGAGGTAGCGCTTGTCCCGTCTACCCTCAATAATCCGGTGGTGGAGGTACTGACTCCGGTTACAGGGGAGATCGTTACGGATCCCGCATTATAGGTTTGTAAAGCCAAATTTGAGGAATTAAAAGGCTCTCCGGAAACAATATGAAGAGGTGATGGGGATTTAATGTATGAGACTGTAGGATTAGTAAAAACTATATCATAAGCTATCGAAACATCTCCGGCTGCGGTAAAGTTGGACGGTAAAGAAGATGTGAGCGCTGTTTCGGATACGGAGAAGAGGGAAGAACCGGCATCGGTGATATTGAGGAGATTTCCGGTTGTCGTCCCGTTTGCGCCGATATTGATAAGCAAAAGATCGGCGGAAGCCGTTGTTGCAGAGCCGGGAAGCCACTCAAACCTTCCTATGTTGCCGGAGAAGGAAGACGAGGTGGTGGTAGAGGAAGCGTTCAAGACTCTTCCGGAAGTTAAGGCAGTGGTTGTTTCAAGATTGAGTAAATTGCCGGTTGTCAGAGAAGTGGAAGAAAAATCAATAACTCCGGAAGTATTAACCCCGGCGCCAACAGTTGTTGCTGTATTGTTTGTTACCCCAAGAGAGACTGCGTCATCGTCATCTGTTATAGAGAGTGATCCGTCGGAAACGGCGGCATCGCCGGCTGTTAAGGTAAACATGGTCGAGCCTTCAAGTCCGGCAATAGTTGTTGCTCCGTCTTCGCCGACACTAAACACTGCCGAGCCCGCTGTTGCATCCCAGGCCCTCAGGTAATACCCGCCGTTAAGCGTTCCCTCTGTAAGCTCAAGGTTAAGAAGTGCTCCTGTGGTAAGGGAGGTAGAGGCAAAATCAACAACACCAATAGCCGAAGAAGCGCCAATAGTGTCGGCAGTATTATTAGTAATTGCGAGTGTCGCATTGGTGTTGTTATTAGAGCTAACCGACACAATATCGTTAGCTGTAGCAGGGGAGAGGGTGGTTGAGGTTCGGGACCAGTGGCCTTGCGTACCGGACGTACCGCCGGTAATACTTCCGGTGCAAGTTAAATCGCCAACAGAAACATTGTCGGTAATCGTGCAAAGGGTATTTGTTCCGTCGTGAATAACGATTGTTCCTCCGTCTGCAAGCAAGACTCTGCTGGTTGTATCGTTAAAATACACATTTGAATCCCACCCGCTGCCGATTTGCAGCGCATACGAGTTGGCCGCAGCCGAAGCGCCTGCTAAGTTTGCAATGTTAACGCCTATAAGCGTATCTGCATTGTCTGAATCGCCGGTTACGGTCACATTAATTGCCGCATTTGTTTCTCCTGCGTCAGCATCGTCAGCTTGGGTAAACGCAAGCTCAATCCCATTAGCATCACTCGTTGTTACGCCAGAAACACTAATATTTAATTGATCTGTCGATGCTGACGTATTGGTTAAAGACAAATTTTCTCCGGCTATAAACGTAATATCAACATCAATGCTTATTCCTATGGAGGTGCCATCGTCGGTAATCGTAGAATTACCGACTGCTTGGGTGCCTGTAAATTTAGCAAGTCTATTTTCTGTTCCGCCGGTGGTTGTTACGCCGGTGCCTGACCCCGCACAGTTTCCGGCAGACACCAAACAAATTTCTCCAGAAGCATCTGGCAATGTATAGGTTCTGTCTGCGGTAGGATCAGTTATTTGAAGAAACGCCTCAAAATCATTATTGGTTGCTCCTTCAAATTCTATTAAATTAGTCCAGCCGGAGCCAAAGCGCATGGCTACCTCTATGGCAGTCCCTTCGGAAATGTTGCCAATATCTATGCCGTAGAGTAAATCTGCGTCTCCTGAACTCGAAGTAAGAGCTAGACGCAGTGCTGCCGAGTTGTCTGTCGAGTCGTCGTCGTCAGATTGGGTGAGGTTAATTTGTAGTGCATCCGATCCTACACCTGTTAGCGTTGTGGTAAACGCATCTGCGGTGGCAGCGGCAGCCGAGGTAATCGAGGCGCCGTCGCCTGCATCAAGCGTTACGTTAAAATCTCCACCGGAGAGGTCTAGATCGCCATTTGATACCAAAATATCGCCTGCAGTCAACACCAGCGCATCTGTTCCATCGGCGGATCCCGAAATAGTTACAACAGATGATCCAAGGGTAATCGCATTGCTACCAAATGCTATTGTTGGGTCTGTTGCTCCCGCATCAAATGTCCAGGTAAAAGCTGATCCAGCGCCCCACGTTGTTGTTCCTACTTCTGTAGAATCGAAATTTAGCGTAATGGTGTCGGTTGAAGATGCGACTGTGTCGATGCCGTTGGTGCCTCCCGCTATTGTTAAGGTATCGCTGCCGGAAATGGTTTGAGAAGTGCCGCTGTCACCGGCCAGGGTAAAGGCTCCGCCGGCACTGGCACATTCCCAGTACACATTGGTTGCGTCCCACTGCAGGACCTGTGAGTCCGAGCAGCCGCGAAGAAGCGAGAGGCCGCTGCTTGCTGTTTCAAGGCCGGAATTAGCGGTAGTGGTGGTTGATGTGCTTGTTGTCGTCACATCAAGGCTAACTGTAACGTCTCCGGATGTGCCGCCGCCGGATAAGCCATTGCCCACGGAAACGGCCGTAATATCGCCGCTTCCAGTTGTATCGGTGCTTGTTATAGTCAGTTTTTTGTTGGTCTTATCAAGCGACAAAGAAACGTTACTGCCTGCGGCAAATTCAAACGTATCTGTATTGCTGGCTGCTGTTGCCGTGTCGCTTCCTAATTTTATATTGCCGAAAATCTTTTGTGATGAGCCTAGGTCGGTGTTGGTTATGGTTGGTGTTTGCCCTCCGGCAATTGTGATGCCGCTACCGCCTGTCACCTCGTAGACCACGTTGGGCGCAGTGACGTCTTCGTTAAATGTTGCTGGCAGATTAAACGCGATAGTGCCAGAAAGCTGCAGTCTATTAGCTTGTGCGGCAAGGACTGCGCGTGTGCGTTCTTTTCTTGCCTGTTCCTTTTGCATTAGCTCCTCTTGCTCTGATGTCTTGCCAAGCATGGTTAGAAGCGGCTTGGCAATAGTGCCGTCAAACCTGTCTGTATAGCGAGTAAGCATTGCGGCAAAAAGCACAAGTGCTGTGCTTACAAAAAGCAAAAGAGAGAAGAGCTTGACGGTTTTGGGTATCGCATCGAATGTGTTTGAGAAGTGCAGCGCGATATTTTTTTTCACAAAGACGGTTTTTGCCTTTGCACGGGCTAAGTGTTCGATAAAAAGCGGCTCCGGGATAAGCGGCTCGACCTGTTCGGGTTGAACTGCTTGCAAAAGTGTTTGGGGGACGCTGCCGATCGTCTCTTGAGCTAGTTTGGTTTTTTGTTCAGGTTCCTCATTTTTGCCTAAAGCTTTTTGGAGCTGCTCGTTGCTGTAGCGGCGCTGACCGCCCGGGGTTCTTATGGGGGTAAGCTTGCCTTGCGCATCCCACCGTCTAAGCGTTTTTGCCGAAATGCCAAGCACAGATGCCGCTTCTTGGATGGTTAAAAACTGTGCGTACCCATTTCCTTGTGGCTGTGAGGTAAGTGTAGGGAGTTCTGAAGCAACAGAAAGCTTGGAATCTGATCCTCCTTTCTGTTGTGCTTCTTGATTATTTACTAAGAACGATTCGATCTGTAATTCGCTGTAGCGGCGCTGACCGCCCGGGGTTCGCTTGGGGGAAAGGGCGCCTTTGGCGTCCCAGCGTCGAAGCGTATCTGAAGAAACGCCAATTTTTTTGGCTGCTTCTTGAATTGTATAAAATCGGGCAGGCATACTTTAACCTTTGGGTAAGTTTGGGTAAGTTTGGGTAAGTTCCTATTACTACTATAAAAGAGATTTTTCACACTTGTCAAGAAGCAATTTCACAAAAATTGCGCGTAAGAGCAAAATTGGTTACTTTTTGTGATCACTTAAATTAATGGATTTAGTCTACAATACAAGCAATTTGAAAGTCTCTATACTGATATGTGCGAATATGGAACGTAACACGTAACACGTAACAGGAAAAACTCTGCTTTACGTGTACCATGTGCCGTGTTACGTGTATCGAGGTACTACTTGAGGCTTATCGTATAGAGGTTAGGGAGTACTGCAAGATTGCCAAGGTGTGTTAGGATAGTTAGTTTTGATCCGTCCGGCCATGGGAAGACGTAGTTGTCAACAAACGGGCCGGCATAGAGAGTAGTTTTGTTACTTCCGTCGTACTCCATGATGCGTATTTTTTGGTCTTCAACAAAAATTACGTGGTTTGAGTCGGAGAACCACGTGAGTGCACTTTGTCCTTGGGTTTCAATATTTGCTTCTATGCCAAGATCAAAATTCTTATCCTCCTTTGTGTCGTAGATGTAGAGTGAGCCTTCTTTGAGGTTTCGTTGTTCGGGCGTGCTGTCAATGCCGACGAGTCGTGGCTCGATTGCAAGCGGCAACGTGGCAGATGTTGAGGCTTGGTAGAGGATTTTTGTCTCGTTGGGCGACCACGAGACTATAGAGAAGTACGAGCTAATAAGATTTCGAAGCTTGGGTTTGAGTGTTGTAAGCCGAGAGGTCTCTTCTTCTTGTTTTTCTTCCTCCCAGAGCGAATGGTAGGTTTCAAGGGTGGCCGTGATGTCCTGCGGCGCTTCGTTAAAGTCGGTTGCTGTCAAAAGGTACGTTGTTGTGCGAAGTTCGCCAGCAATTGTTGCAACAATCTGCCTAGCGTCTGGAGACCATGTGAGACTCGCAAGGCTTAAAGTGTCTATTGTGTCGTCAGCAATTTGCGTTGATGCGCTTTGCAGCGTGAGAACAGGCCGCGCGCTCATATCCAAAATATAAATGCCGTTTTTCCGGGCAGATTGGGAAGCGACAACGTAGGCTAGTTTTGTTTGCGAAGGGTCAAGCACCGGCCGCACAGCTCCGGTTATCGTGATACTCTCAAGCTTTGGCGCAGCGGGAAAAAGCAAAGCCTCTGCTTTTGCAACAACCTCTTTTTGGATTTTTATTTTTTTCTCCCAAGGGAAGTAGCCTTCTTTGAAAATGCGGACTGTATACTCTCCGGGAGCAAGGTTAATGGTGTTGTCGGTTGCAGTGGTGAGGTGGTCGTTGATAAACACCTGCGCGCCGTCCGGAGTGCTTGTTGCAACAAGCAAACCTGTTCTAGAAAGATCTATTGTGCCACGGTTAAATCCAAAACGATACCCTTTTCCATAGAGCACAACAATCGTCGTTCCTGCCAAAAGGAAAAGGAGTATAAGGGCAGAGATGAGAAGCTGCTTACGCATAATAAATCGTGACTATAGCAATCTTAACGGGTTTTGATTTCGCGGATTAATACCTAATCCGTCTAATCCAAAGTAAAGCCTTTACGGATTCACACGGATAAAAAATCCGCGTTGATCAAAAAGTATACAGAATTATGATGAGCTTATTATACTCCGTCAAACTAGCCCTTGCAACCCTGCAAAGAGGCGGCTATAATCGGTGTATTATGAAGCTAGGAACAAAAATTGATATAGAAAATAGATATTAAGATATATTAACTAAATTCAAAATTCAAAATAGCAATATAACAATCAGTTTCTATGTATTTCGCGTGAGCGAATATCTATTAAATATCTGAAATGCATAGATATTCATTGAGATTTATAGAAATACATTGTTTCGAATCTAGGATTTCGGATTTTCCGTTATTATGTTTTCGTTTTCATCAAAAAGAATTGGAATCGATCTCGGTACTGCCAACACCCTTGTGTATCTGGCTGGCGAGGGAATTGTGCTTAACGAGCCAACAGTTGTTGCAGTGACTGCCGAAGAAGACAGAGTTGTTGCGGTTGGCAGAGAAGCAAAAGAGATGCTTGGCCGAACGCCGGGAAATATAGTCGCGTTGCGGCCACTTCGCGACGGTGTCATTGCCAACTACACGATAACAGAAGCTATGCTCTCGTACTTTATAGACAAAGCGTGCGGTAAATCCCGATTTTTCAAGCCTGAAGTCATGATTTGCATTCCGTCAGGCGTTACACAAGTTGAGCGTCGGGCAGTGCTTGACGCAACTCTCTCTGCAGGCGCAAAAGTTGCCTACCTTATAGAAGAGCCGTTGGCTGCGGCAATTGGAGCAAAGGTTCCTATAGCCCTTCCCAACGGGCACATGGTAGTAGACATTGGCGGCGGTTCAACAGAAGCTGCGGTTATTTCGCTGGGCGGGGTTGTTGTGCACAATTCGGTTAGGGTGGCGGGAAACAAAATTGACGAGGCGCTTGCTGCTTATACAAAAAGGAAATTTAATCTTCTTATTGGCGAACGCACTGCCGAGGAGATCAAAATCGAGCTTGGCAACGCGTTTTTTGAAGGGAAAGGGGAAGAAAAGAAGCTTGAGATTCGAGGAAGAGATAGCATTTCCGGGCTTCCCCGAACCATCGAGCTTACCGAAGCGCAAGTAAGCGAAGCAATTAGGCCAACACTTCTTGAAATTATCCAAGGAGTAAAAGGGGTTTTAGAACAAACGCCGCCGGAACTAGCGAGCGACATAATTGACAAGGGAATTGTCATGTCGGGAGGGACATCGATGCTTAATAATTTTGACAAGCTTCTAACAGAGCTTACCGGTGTCCCATGCCATGTTGCCGAAGATCCCCTTTTGTGTGTTGTTCGGGGAACTGGGGTCGCACTTGAAAATATTGAGCTGTACAAGCGGAGCATTAGCAAAAAGTAATATCGCTTGATGTACGCCGATCTAAATGCTGATTGATGCTTAAATATCTTATAACAAATAATAAAATGCTACATTCTTCGTGAAAATATACTTAACAACCTATAACATTTCACAAAGTGCATAATACATAGTAGTTTTTGCTAAAAATGACATTATTTGACATAGAAACAAAAAATAGATTGTATTTATTGGATTTTTTATGGGTACGAAAGATATTCAAAAGACTATCTTTAGGAGTAGAATAATATGAATATATAAAACCTAGAGTAAATAGAATAGCATGAAAAAAGAATTTTTGTTTGGCGTTGGGATTACAAGTGCAACGGAAAATGAAATCTTAGAGTATATCGTCAATTCCGTGCAAAAAACGAAGGAACGCTACTACATTGTCACCCCAAACCCCGAAATGCTTGTCTTAGCAAGCCAAAGTGAACAGTTCAAAACAGCGCTCAACGGCGCGCGCATTGCGCTTCCGGACGGCATAGGACTATTATGGGCTAGTAAAATTTTTGGCAAAAAGCTCAAAGAGAGGGTGACGGGAACTGATTTTGTGGAGTCTATTTGTCAAAGATTAGAAGGAAATCCTGTCACAGTTGGATTTTTGGGAGGAGGAGAGAAAGTAGCAGAGAAAGCGGCAGAGTGCTTGCTTTCGAGATACCCTTTACTAGAAGTTGTTTTTGTTAGTGATAGGTGGTGGGAAGAAGGATTTACACGTGCAGAAGAATTACGAATTAGGAAGCAGGAATTAGGAATTAGGGGTAAAATCCGCCAGCCGGCGGACCATAATTCATTATTCATAATTCCTGATTCGATAGATATATTGTTCGTCGCCTTTGGTTTTCCAAAGCAAGAGGAATGGATGCATGAGCATCTTGGAAAAATTCCGGTTAGAGTTATGGTTGGAGTAGGAGGCGCATTTGATTATATAAGCGGCCGCGTACCCCGAGCGCCAGCATGGATTCAGAAATTAGGTTTTGAGTGGCTGTTTCGCCTCGTTGTGCAACCATGGCGTATCAAGCGCCAGTTCGCGCTCATTATTTTTGTATTCCTTGTCTTGAAGGCCAAATTAACTGGTGGGGTTGCAAAGTAGCAAAAACCCGTTATGCTATAATTGCGACAATGAGGATACTGTACTTACAGATGTTTCCGCTTTACGGTTCGGGTTCGGGGACCTACGCTCGAGAGCTTGCTGCGGAAGTTGCGAAACGTCACCAGGTTGCAATGGTTGTTCCTGATAAACGATCTATTCCTGGTGTACAAATGTACCCCGTGAGACTTCCTGTAAAGATTGCCTTTACGGGGCATCCTGAATGGAGAGATTGTAAGCTCTATACAAAAGTTGCTGGAAACGAGCTAGCTGCCAATTACCTTTCGTATTTTACCGCCATTGCCTCCGCAGTTGACCACTTTAAGCCAGACATCCTTCACGTCCACCACCTCATGCCCTTGCCGTGGATTGCTCGCTTTATTAAAATTGCCTACGGGCTCAACTTTATTGTGACTGTTCACGGCTCCGAACTCCCAACGCTTGAGAACGACAAACGCTATCCATACCTTACCTCCGAAGCGCTTCGCAAGGCAGTCAGGGTTGTGCCAAATAGTTTTTGGACAAGGGAATGGATGCTTCGCGTTCTCGAAGACGAAACGTTCGAACGAAATATCAGGGTTATCCCCGGTGGGATTGATTTGTCAATGTTTCCAGAGCGTATGGACACGTCGGAAGTAGACAAAAAATACCGTCTCGAAGGCAAAAAAGTTGTTATGTTTTCCGGCAAGCTAACAAGGTACAAAGGGGTTCGGTATCTTATTCAAGCGGCAAAATACATTGACGCGATTGTTGGGATTACCGGAGACGGGCCTGAAAAAGATAACCTAAAAAAGCTTGTACAAGAGCTCAAATTGACAAATGTACGGTTCTTCGGCTTTATTACCAATCACGACCTTATCAAGTTGTACTACCGAGCAGACGTTTGTGTTGTTCCCAGCGTATGGGATGAGCCGTTAGGGCTTGTTGTCTTGGAGTCAATGGCAACTAAAACACCAGTTGTTGTAACGCGAAAAGGCGGCATTCCGCTTATGGTAAAAGATGGTTACAATGGATTGTTTGTTCGGCCTCGAAACAGCAAAGATATTGCCGAAAAGGTGAATAGATTGCTTTCTAATGAAGACTTGCGGAAAAAGATGGGTGAAAAAGCGAGACAGACAGTGCTTGAGCGTTTTACCTGGAAAATAATTGCACAGCGTTACGAACGAATGTATGAAGAATTTAAAAAGAAGGAGAAATTGCAGACAACCGGTTCGTTTGATACACTCATAAGTGAGATTTTACCTCAAACATAGTCTGTCTCTATGCGAATTGCAATTTTAGGCTCGGTTGCGCTCCCCATACCTCCGCCAGCGCAGGGGGGCACAGAGTGGATCGCCTACCATCAAGCAAAAGGTTTGGCAGAAAAAGGCCACGACATTCTACTTATTGCTGCAAAAGGGACAGCAAAACATTTTACCGAGCAAAAAACCATACGTGTTTTGGAAATTGGAGGAGGCGATGTGGTCGTGGGAAGCAACCGATCAATAAGGTATGATCCAGCAACAACCGAAGCCTCTCGGTTTCTTCGAAAAGAAATAGTCTATCTTTCTCAAGTGATGCAAGTTTTAATCGATCAGAAAGGATCATACGATATCATACTTAACAATATGCGAGGTGAAGCAGTGTTCATACAAATTGCGCAAATGCTGCAAAAACCCTTTATCAACGTGATGCATCTAAATCTTTTTGTGGAGCTTGCTGATCTGTTCAGACAGCACAAGACACATGTCATAACAATCAGCAATGCGCAACGCAAAGACTTTCCCGACCTTTCCTACCTTGCAACGGTTTACAATGGTGTCGATACGACTCAATTTTCATTCAATGCAGCACCGAATGAGTATTTACTTATGATGGGGACAATTGGTAGGCACAAAAACCAAAAAGAAGCAATTACTGTAGCAAAAGAGGCCGGGATGAAACTTATTCTAGCGGGAAAAGTTCGAGATCAGGATTATTTTGAAGAACTAAAAAAGGATATTGACGGAGAGCAGATTCAATATTTCGGCGAACTTAGCTTTGATCAAAAACTCAAGCTATATCAAGAAGCAAAAGCCTTTATTTTTCCAATTGCCTGGGAAGAACCGTTTGGACTTGTCATGATAGAAGCAATGAGTTGCGGCACGCCGGTTGTTGCCTATAATAAAGGCGCAGTTTCAGAGGTAGTAATTGATGGTTTGACCGGTTACGTAGTAGATAATCATATTCAAATGGTTGAAGCAATTAAAAAGGTTACGACAATTAAAAGAGAAGATTGTCGGAAACAAGTCGAAGACAATTTTACCATCGAGCACATGATTGCTGCCTACGAAAAAGCATTAGTCTCTTTATGAAAATAGGATTGCTTTCCCCATCAATTTACATGTCTCCCAAACGCTATGGAGATATGATTTTTGCGCCACGAGATCTTAGTATGGCTCTGGCTGACGGACTTGTCGAGAAAGGGCATGAGGTATATTTTTTTACTACTCCTGATATTCAGACAAAAGCACATATTATAGGTGGCGATACCTATCTACTGGAAAAAGATTTTGTTGAAGAAAAACTCGTTTCTCATTCGGGGGATCGTTTGAAGTGGGCTTCTTTTTATACCACAAAGCGCAATTATGAAATGGATTTAACAGAGCGTTGTTATAAAATGGCACGTGAAGGCAAACTCGACATAATCCATTCTTATCACGATACTCTTGCTCATTTTTTACAAGATCTCACCGGATTTCCGACTGTATATACACTCCATGACCCATTGCCAAAAAATACCAAGAGCTTAACATACTGGCTACTTAATAAATTTTCTCACCAAAACTATGTATCTATTAGTAACGCATTCAGGTATCACGAAGCGCTAAAGCTCAATTTTATTAGTACGGTGTATCATGGTATTGCTTCTCAAAAATATACTCCTTCGTTTTCAGAGGGTTCTTTCCTAGGTTTTATTGGTCGGATGGCACCTGAAAAAGGGATTGAGTTTGCTATTGATGCTGCAAAAGCCGTTGGTATGTCCATTCGTGTCGCTACATCAACGCAAACAGAGAATATTAATTCAGCCTACTATGAGCAAAATATTAAAAAGCGGCTTGATCCATCGTTTGTATTATTAACCGGGTTTATGAACGATATCGGAAGAAATAAATTCTTGTCCCAGGCGACTTGTTTACTCTTTCCTATTCAGTGGGAGGAGCCATTTGGTATGGTACTTATTGAAGCAATGGCATCCGGAACGCCGGTTGTCGCATTTGCCAGAGGATCAGTACCAGAAATAGTTGTGGATGGAAAAACCGGTTTTCTTATTAATCCTTCAGACATAGATATACGTGGAAAGTGGATTGTTCAGAAAACTGGAATAGATGGTCTCATTGAAGCAATTCGTCGTATTGGCGAAATAGATAGAAAAGCCTGTAGGAAGCATGTTGAAGAAAATTTTACTATTGAAAAAATGGTGGCAGGATACGAAGAAGTGTATAAGAAAGTTATAGAAAAGAAGTAGTTTGTTATCTTCAATGAATACATTACGGGTTCTTCTGTGCTCCTACGAAGCTGTTCCCTTTTATAAAAAGGGCGGTTTGGGCGATGTTGCTGGAGCTTTGCCAAAAGCCTTACGAGAAGTCGGCGTTGACGCTCGTTTGGTGATGCCTTTTTACGATATAGTACGAGAAACCCATCAGTTTGACGCTATTGGTTCGTTTACCGCAGCGTTTAATAGGAGAGAAGAGCGAGTAACCGTGCACGAAGGATTTTATAGCGGCGAGCATGTGCCGGTCTATTTTTTGGCAAACAAACGAATGCTTGCAAATAGCAAGCGACGCGGCTCAAAAAGCATAGAGCAGTATGTTTTCTTTTCACTTGCCACGGCCATGCTTGTTGCCTGGCTTAAAACAGAGAAAAAATGGATAAGTAGCATTGTCCATTGTAACGACTGGCATACAGCCCTTGTACCGCTTTTGCTGCGCCGTCTTGGATTAACTGTGCCAACCCTTTTAACGATTCACAACTTGGAGTATCAAGGCAGAAGCTCGTTGCGTATTTTCCCCCTCCTTGGCATAAGCGAGCGAGAAACGCGCATACTTTCCGAGAATGTTCCGGCAACGCAAGTAAATCTTTTGCAGGAAGGCATTCTGCATGCGGACAAAGTCTCGACTGTTTCGCCAACGTATGCCAAAGAAATTGTTGGTCATGCCGCTTTAGCTCCAATTAACGACGCGCTTCGTGTTCGCAATGGAAATGGCGGTGAACCGGGTGTTGTCGGCATCCTCAATGGCATTGACTACGACGTTTGGAATCCAAAGAGTGATCATTTTCTTCCTCGTTTCTACGACGCAACAAGCTGGCAAGAAGGGAAGCAAGCAGTCAAAAAAACGCTACTTGCAAAGCTTTCACTTGCGGAACGTGTGACACTGTGCTTTATTGGCCGCATGGCATGGCAAAAAGGAATTGATGTATTAGCAAGGTCTATGCACGCGCTCGTTTCGCAAGATGTAAACATCATTTTTCTTGGCATGGGAATGCCGGCAATTGAACAGAGTGCAAAGAGAATGGAAAAAGCGTATCCAAAAAATGTTCGCGCAGTTATTGACTACGATGAGCCGTTAGCACATAGGCTCTATGCGGCATCTGATTTTATGCTCATTCCTTCCCGCTATGAGCCGTGCGGGTTAATCCAAATGATTGCCATACGCTACGGCACACTGCCGATTGCGTCAAAAACTGGCGGGCTTTCCGACTCTATTCAAAATGGCAAAAATGGGTTTTTGTTTAAGCTGAATTCAAAGCGTTCGCTTGTCAAAACAGTCAAAAAAGCGCTGCATATCTATCACAATGAAAAGCACCGATACGAGAGGATGGTGGTATACGCAATGCGCACGGATTTTTCCTGGAAAAAAAGCGCCCTTGCCTACAAACGGCTCTATAAAAAACTTTTTGTTGGCTGACGTTTATGCACCATTGTACGACAGGGAAAAGATTTTATGCTTAATTTGTTAAGAACAACGAGTAGAATTCTTGAGCGAATATTACAGTTAAACCATTATATTTCCCAACAGTATTTTTATCGCTTGTTATTAAATACTCCACTTTGTTTTCAGCACAACAGTTTATAATCCCTTCGTCTTCCTTGTTTTTTTCCAGTGAGAATTTGTATGTAGAAGGATAGGGAAGTAAAATAGAGGATTTTCTTAATTCTTCAAAAATTTCTACAAAAATAGGTTCATATTTCCGAAACTTATCTTTTTTAATGATTTCCTGGAATTCGTCTATAACTTCTTGAGGAATACACAACTCAAAATCGGCAGCCAGTAGCTTGTGAAGTAATTTTCTATATGATCCATCAACTATAACCGCCGATATTAGAATACTTGTATCAACTACAACTCTTTTCCTATCTGTTTTTTCTTTTTCGGAAATTAGTGACCTCATCTATGACTTCTTGCTCTGTCATTTGTAGTCCTCTATTAATGCTATCACCCAATGCAAAGACTTTCTCCCAGTTAGTATTTGGCGAGAATGTGCCTAATGTCTCATATTCTTCATTATCAGTTTTTTCCGTCACGATATTTGGTGGTAAAAATCGATACCATTTCGAAAAGAAATAATCACTTGATATTTTTTGATATGGCATATTAGTTTTTCTCCTTCTTCTGTTCTAATAGTTTTACCTCAAAGTCAAGACTTCCTATAAGTTCTTTATTTGCTTGAATTTCAATAACATATCTTCCGACCTCTTGAAATGTAATATTGGCAAGTCCTAAAGTAACACCTATTTTTGACTCTCTTAATTTATTAACAAAACCGGGAGATAAAGTAGGCAATTTAACTAACTCTTTTTTTGTATCAGCTTTTTTAATTACAATGTCCAAGTCAATCTTATTTAAGTTTTTATTAAAAGCATTCAAATTAAATACCAGAAAAGCCTTTAACAAACTTCCCGGTAGCGCCATGACATTAACCACTTCAAAGATACCTATAAGGCTCAATTTTCCATCTTGAGAAAATATAGCTTCATCGCAGAGGTGTATAAAATTTAGCTTAAAGTCTTTCATATAGAGCAATTATACCTCAAATCGCCATCAATTGCATATTTATCTGTCATTTCCCTAGTTTAGCTTCAAAAAACCCATGTAATTGTAAATTCCACGAAGTAACCACTTTTCCTCATAGGATTACCGCGTCGGTCGCCTGAGGCGACCTGCTCGTAATGACAGCCATAAAGTGGGGTAATGTTAGCATAAGTCTTATGACGGGGTTTACGCGTTGGTTGCAGGCGGTTGCGTTGCTTATATAGCAACAGTTCTTTTCCGTCGAATGGCAAATACGACACCCAAACCTACGGCAATTAAAACTGCCCCTGCGCCACCAATCGCCGCCGGCGAAACGCGCGAGAAGAAAGCGTCGGTTACAGAAAGAGTTGTAATCTTGATTGTAAGCGTTTGCGGCGTATCGATTTCTGATACGGTAATCTCCCTAAGCATTGCCTGGTTTTGCAGTTTTACAAAGATAACGTGCTTTCCGGGACTTACGTTCTCAAAAATGGCTTCCCCGTTGCTGTCGGTAACGGTTTTTCGCGGTACACTATAGAAAAGCACTGTCGCGTTTGGTACAGGGTTGTTATTGTTATCGAGCACCAAAACTTTCACTTTGTAGCCAATAAGCTGCAATATGTCGTTTTTCCCCACCGATTCTTTCCCAGATGCGTTTTTAGATTTGACTCGAAAATGAATTTGCAAGCCTGGCTCAAAAAGCGGGCTTTCCAAAACGATATTGTGATCGGTAACAAGCTTACTGTCCGTTTGGCTTAAAAAGTATCGTTTCTCTTCCAATCCAAATTCAACAGTTGAGTCGCTTGCATCATCTGTTTTCCAGACAATTGAAGCGCTGTTTGTCGCCGTTTTTGTTACTTTTATATTTGTTATTACAGGCTCGCTTTCATCTGTTGGGCCTTTTGTTGGTGTTGTTTTTGTGCTACCTGTATCGGTACTTGTCCCGCCCTGTCCTGGCGCAAGATTGTACGTGCCTGCGCTTGTTGCGCCAAGCGCATTACTGCTGTCCGTTGCCCTTGCAGCCGCTGAGCCGCCGCGAAACGAAATAGTGGCAGTTCCTAAAGTCTTTGCCCTAAACCTAACCGTTGCGATATTTACATCACCGCTGACTCCGGAAAAACTCCCTCGCGAGATGTTCACAAACCCGCCGCCGTACGCGCCTTCTGCCGCAATCGAGAAAGACCCGCCGTAGGAAATGCCGATAGCCTCCAGCTTATCGGTAGGGTAGGAGAGGTAGGCGGAGACGCCGTTTATACCCTCGCCGCCGGTGTTAAGGCGTACTTGAATGGAGGTTGACGAACCGATCGTACCGCCGGAGGGGGAAAGATAGAGAGAAGCTGCCTCGATGGGAGTAGGGAAGGCAAGCAAAAAAAGAAAGGCAAATGGTAAAAAAAGTAATCGACGCATAGAGAGTAATACTTTCTTTATTATCGTAATATACTGAATAGAGAAATGTCAACTCTGCAATTGCCCACACACTGTAAGAACTCACACTTCTGACACAAATGTTATTGTTCGAGCCCTTCGGTTTCACTCAGGGTAAACGGAGTCGAGAACACATTCGGTACGCTCAGTGCAGGCTTCTCGATTCGGCGTTTAGCCTCACTCGAAGAATAATCGTGTTAGAACCGTGAACAGTTACCAATTATCGCATAGCTAGAAAAGGTTTGTAAAAAGTGGTAGAATATTTTTTATATGAGAAAGCCCAAAATTATTACTGATCCTAAAATACTAGGGGGAAAACCAATTATAGCCGGTACGAGAATTTCGGTTGAGCTTGTTATAAACCTTTTGGCAGCAGGAATGAGTGTTGATGGCATTCTTTCGGAATACAAGGAATTGAAAAAAACCGAGATACTTGCTGCTATCTCTTATGCCGCAAAGCTTGTTGCTCGAGCCAACGGTTCATACGCCACTATATCTTAAGTGAAACTCTTAGCTGACGAAAATTTTCCTCCAAGTTTGATTTCTGCATTGCAGAAGAAGCGCCATGATGTAAAGCGAATACAAAGGGTAGCGCGCGGCATTTCCGATATAAGTGTTCATGGTCGTGCCAAACGTGAAAGCCGTGTCATTATAACATTTGATCGAGACTTCCTTATTAAAGCACCAGTTGAAGAACGGGCTAGTGTTATGCTTTTTCGTTTTCTCGATAGGATGCCAGAAGAGATCGTGTCCTATCTTGGTGGGGCTATTGAAGCGATGAGAAAACGCAGGAAAAAGAAGAAACCCTTTGCGCTTATCTGTTCAGAGAAAGGAATAGAAGAAGTAAAAATCCTAATGAAATAAAAACAGAAGATGGCAAGAATTTAAGGAGAAGGTTTATGGTAAATGTAAACGCTAAAAAAAGGGGGATGAAAAAGGATAAAAGTTGAAAAGCTGTGGCAGAGGTTAAAGAATTTGGGTAAGGCACATTAAATAAAACATATATAAAAATTGCTGCAAATAAAATAACCGGGAAAAGTTTAGGAAATATTTTGAGCATGATGTGATCATTGTAACTCAGACACCGGCTACTGCAAAGGTAGAATCCCCTGAGTTTTTAGAAACAACTATTCTTACTGGGAACTCTTCTTTTTCTGATATGATAGTTCCATGGAAGATAGTTGGGAGGTTGTAGCTTTTGAATCCGGTAGAGGTGGAATGCCCGTAGAGGAATTTATTAGATCGTTGGATAAGACTACCATCTCCAAGATTACCCATGATATTTCGCTTCTTGAAATGCATGGCCCAATTTTAGGGATGCCGCATTCTAAAAATTTAACACCAGCTCTGTATGAACTACGAATAAGAGGTAAGCAAGAAATAAGAATAATTTATGGATTTATTGGTAAAAAGATATATCTATTGCACGGATTTAAAAAGAAAACACCAAAAACTCCTGCAAAAGAGATTAAGACTGCTCAAAGGCGTTTTAATGACTTGAAATAATATAACGTATATGTTATTATAAAACCATGAAAAGCTGGAAAGTTTTAAGAGAAGAATTATTGCAAGACCCAAAAGTGCGCGCAGAATATGAAAAACTTAAGCCCCGTTATGAGCTAATTTCTCAATTGATTAGCGCTAGGGCTAAAAGAGGCTTAACCCAAGCCCAGCTTGCCAAGAAAATGGGTACCAAACAATCTGCTATTGCCAGAGTTGAGGGAGGTAATGTTAACCTATCAATTGCTTTCTTGGAAAAATTATCCCGCGCATTAGGTTCAAAGCTCGTTATCCGACTTCAATAATTGAACCAAGTGGTTAAACCCCTGCCACTTCAAAGGCAGAACCCCCGGAATTTTTAGAAACCTCAAAGTAATTTTTTAAGTTCGTCTATAGAAATTTCAGCGGACTTTAAAATACTCATCAAAGTTTTTCTTTTAATAGGTTTATTGTGATAAGCAATTGTGGCTCTAAGAGTTTTATCAGTGTTATACATAATATAATGACTGCCACTGATGTGATCAGTAATAAAACCTTTTTTCTGAAGAGCTTTAACCACTTCTTTTGGTTTAACAACTGGAATTTTAGGCATTTAATAAGGAGATTGAACAGGTATATCTATTGTGGTCATAAAACTAGGGCCTTTTTCTTCCGGAACAGGTTCATGGTGTTTTTTTAAGCTGGTAATATATCCGGAAATAGCGTCTTTAACCATTTCTACGGCTTCCTCCAAAGTATCTCCCTCTGTAACACATCCAGGAAGTGCCGGAACATACACCACATATCCACCTTCTTCAGCTGGTTCAAAAATTGTAGTATATTTTAAAATTTTCTGAGAAATTTTCTTTTTCATATTCTAATTTTACCATTTTGGACTGGCTCTTGACAACCAGAGAGAAAGAGAGTTAAATCAGGTTATAATGGCTGAAGGTAAAGAAACATTAGGTCAACGGGTGCAAGGTTTTTTAAACAAATTTAACAGAAGATCAACCCCCCCTGCAACTAAGATGCCAGTTGCAGGAGTCACTGAATTAACCGAGTCGAATGAGGTACAACCAGAACCTGTTAAGGAATCAGAGAGAGGAGAAGAAATAAAGGGTTTTGCAAGAGGTGTTTTGGAAGCTGTTCAAAGGCACATTTTACCAAGTACGTCTGCATACCGAGGGGTTAGGGCTGCAAGCTATACGATCGGTGATGGTATAATTTCATATTATAAAAGGGTGAAAGACCTTGGAGGTGGAATATTTGACGAGATGAGAGCCAGTGTTAATAGGTGCGATTTTGGGGAAGTAAGGGTAGAAAGGGGACAACTTACCATTGGAAAGGGTTACGCTAGTTTCGCAGGCATGAAGTACCCGCAATATGTACTTTATTATCAATTAGACCTCCCAGGAGAGAAAGAAGCTTTTGGTGTTACAGATGAAACTATCCCCGGGGAAAAGATGGAGCTGCCCAGGGGAGCAGCTGAACAAATCTGGCATGATTGGATAAGAGAAGATCAAAGTAGAGTTCATAGCAGAATTTATAAACTTTAAATTCCTACTACTTCAAAGGTAGAACCAGTACTATTTTTGGAAACTTCAATCCTGACCGGGAATTCCTCTTTTAACTCTTCCAAATGGGTAATAATGAGGATTTTTTCAAAATCATCTTTAATGGCATCGATCACCTCTATCAGCCTGGCCCTGCCGGGGGCATCCTGGGTGCCAAAGCCCTCATCAATGACTAAAAACTGCAGTTTTGCCCCGGCCCGGTGAGTCAGCAGCTTTGATATGGCCAGCCTGATGGCAAAATTTACCCTAAAAGCTTCACCTCCCGAGTACATCTCATAAGGTCTTTCCCCCATTTCATCAGAGATAATAATATCCAAAGTCTCTACTATCCCGTGAGCTTTTTCTCCATCAATATTGGTAACTTTAGTTTTTGTCTCGCGCTGGGTTTCCAAAATAACTTTCATTCTGCCCTCT
>JACQKQ010000022.1 GCA_016204465.1 Candidatus Levyibacteriota bacterium | reverse complement strand
CTTATCTACTTCGTCATCGCGTTCGTGAGTATGAGCTTCGGGGTCTTCGTCATCGTCGGGTTGAGTCTCGGTGGAGGCAGGCAGATGGTTGGGATGATTCTCCCGAGCATCCTTGTGGGATTTGTTATCACGACTATCGCGATGATGCTTCCGACGCGTAGAGCCTCAACCAGGCCGTAGTACAGCGTGTGTTCTCTAAGCGACAAAGGGGGAGGTAGGGAGCTTGCTTTCTGCCTTCACCGTTCACCCAAATCAACTCGCCACGAGCGAGAGGAGGGATTTCATGGACATTGAGTCGATTCGGTTCCTTACAGCATGCAAGGTTCTCCAACTCGGAGATGAACTGTACAATGCTGCATTAAACCTTCTTGAGAAAGATCCAAACATGAAGCCTATTAGGGCGTTAAGGGAGATATGGACTAACGATCAATTCGGGAAAGGGAGAGCGCTTAAGGCGGCGGAACGGGAGTTTGATGAAGACTGGTTGGAGCCGCTTACGATATTATTGAACGATTAACCCATAGGGTCAGGCTGGAGCGAGGACGACGCCGCAACAACCGACAAGGTGCAGGGCGCCGGGTAGGAGCAGGGGGTTCTCGCAGGGAGCGCGGCCGTTGGCCAAGCGACTAACAGTCGCGCTCCTTGCAGCTCTCTGCAATTCTCCTACCCGGTTCCCACCACTTTCCTCTTAATTTTTTGTCTTGCAAACAACAAAGCATTATCGAGCTTCTCGTATGCCTCACGAAAGATCTTTCCTTTTTGTGCATCTGTTAAGGAATTTATATCAACTGCCCTGCTTCCATTTTGTGATGGTAGTTGTCCGCGTTGATAAAGTACAGCTTCGACAACATGATTCAATTTCCAATATTTAGAGCGTAAATCTGAATTACTCTTTGCTATCCAGTATGTTGGCTCTAACTGTGCGTGCAGTATTTCCAGCGCTGTATCAATAAAAATCAAATCTTTATCAACTAACAACTCTTCGGGAGGAATACTAAAAAAATCTCCTAATTGTCGTATGCCCTCTTTCTCAAACATATCTCTTATTTTTTTGCTTGCAACATATTTCCCAATAGGATATCCTTCCAAGAACTCCTTTATAAAACGACGTGCTTTCGGTGGCTTAACAACAGCCGCATCTCTCGAAAATATCACCCCATTTGCTCTTACTGTATGAGGCGCTGAAAGAACACGGGGTGGTTCTGTTGCATATAAATGCGCTTCAAGAACTCCTGTCTTTCCCCTTTTTCTAATTTTTGCATACGCAGCGTTTGCAAGTTCGTATATGTTTTGGAGAGAAACGCCTCTTTCAAGTGCTATTTCTTTAATGGTTTTGCCAGACATAAGACTATTCATGACCTCTATTTGTTTCTTTGTTAAACCTACCGATAATAAAATTGCAACTAAATCACCATGTAATTCTTGATTACAAAATGCTATTTCTCCGTCACTACTTTCAACGCTTCCTTCTTTAAGTGGAGCAATAGGCGTGAGTTTGTATATAAGGTAAGCTAGTAACGTTTCATATGGAATGCCAAAATCTTTTGATAATTCGTCGGCAATGACTTCCAATTCTGCCCGGGATGGCCTGGTAGCGTCATTGACAAGCGCATCGGCAATCTTTGCAACAAGCGGATAAGAAGTATGAGCTGTTAATTTTGCAGAAACCGAATCTCGTGCTGCAAAATACTGACTTATTGCTGCTCTTCTTGCAGCTTCATGTACTTGTTGTGGAACTGCTGTGGTATTTTTGGTCTTTGGGTCAAACAATATATCTAAAGAAACAATGGCTTCTTCCATAAGTTCATCTTGTAGTTCTCTATTTTCTTCATCATTTTTACTATATCTATCCACTACAGATAAAAGCGTTTTACTATTTAAAAGCAGCAATGCTTTTTTCCCAACTCTATTAATATTTTCATCTTTGCTTCTTGCTGCATCTAACACTGCGGTTTGCAATTCTGACGAAATACATCCAGGTACAACTCCAGCAAGAAACTTTATAAAGGAGTAGGTTGTAATACCAGGATACTTATCCTGCGCATAACCGTTTAGCTCTTCTAATGTATCGCTTATATCTTGTATAGAGCCGCCTTTAATGCTTTTTCTTACTCTTTCTTTTAATGTTTCTTGCTCGAACACAAGCACTCGTGGTCGTTCATTCATACCCCATAGTCTATCATTACAGTCTCATCTTGTCAACCGTATTCTCCCACGATTTGACAAAACTTTTTTTTGTTTGAGCACTTCGATTTAACTCAGTGTAAACGTAGTCGAGAACTTCCCCGCCTGCAACGCCTCATGCGTAGCATTGGCGGGCAGGTCGATTCGGCTTGTCAGCCTCATCAAAGAATATCTTTGTCAAAACTGAACGGTTACGCAAGCAGATATTGACAAATAAGAATAAAGCAATCATAGTAAATGTAAGATGAGTTTATTTAATAAGATTTTATCTAAGGAAACAAAACTTCGTAAAGCTCAATTAATTTCTGTTTTAGCACTGACAATTCTTAGCATTGGTTTTGAAGCGCTTGCGCCATGGTCGTTTAAGTTTCTTATTGATAATGTTTTAGAAAACGAACCTATTATTGCAGGATCATTCGTTAGTTTTCTTTTTTCACTGTTTACAACAAAAGCATCGCTTGGATTCTTTCTCGTTTTTATTTTCTTTCTTTGTAAATTACTTTTCCACATTACAAGTTATTTTCGATCCCTTATTGCAAAACGTGTCGTGCACGAAATTGTGTCTGCGTTTTCTAAAAAATCGTTTGAGAATTTAGAAATGCTTTCCATGGGGTTCTATCGAAATAAAACTGTTGGAGATTACATTTACCGCTTAAGTTACGATGTTTCTGCTTTAGGAGAGCTTATCGAAGAGGGCATACTGCCGTTTATCGCATCTTTGCTTTATGTATTTATAATTACGATAGTCCTTTTCCTTATTAATGCCGAATTAGCAGTACTTTCGCTTATTGCTTTACCGTTTTTAGTTGGTAGCTTGTATATCCTCAACAGGCGGGTTGTTGTTGCAAGTAAAAAATCCGACTACTGGAACAGCGCTATTTTTTCATTTATGCAGCAAATAATTATGCAACTTAAGGTTATTCAAGCCTACGGTCAGGAGGAGTCGGAGCTTAAAAAATTTAACGAGCGAATGCAAGCTTCGCTTCGGTTTTCGTACGCCATGCATAAATATAACGTACTGTTGAGTCTTTTTATCGGCATGGTTATTGCAGTAAGCTACTCGCTGATTATCGGCGTTGGCGTAACGCTTGTGTTTGATGGAGTGCTTTCGGCTGGGCTTCTTATTGTTTACATTTTTTACCTTGATAACCTTACCATGCCTTTGCTTTCGGTTGTGTATTCCTACTCCATTATTCGTGAATCAAATGTCAAACTGGATAAAGTAGATGAGTACTTTGACGATAAAAATAAACTGAAAGACATTGGGAAAACAGACGAAATAAAAGACACAAAGATTACGTTTAAGGATGTCACAGTTGAAGGACCGGAAGGGAAGCAAATTTTATCAAACGTTTCATTTATTGCGCCGGAGGAGAAAATTACCGCCATTGTTGGTATGAGCGGATCTGGTAAAACAACAATCGTTTCCCTTGTCCTTAGGCTTTTTATCGAGCCATCCAAAGGAAAAATTTATATTGGCGAGCACAGCCTTGAAGATTACAAACTCAAAGCGCTTCGCAATGCAATTTCGTTTGTCCCACAGGAAATACTTCTCTTTAACCGAAGTATTAGAGATATCATTAGTTACGGCAAATCAGATGCTACTTTAGATGAAATTCAAGAAGCGGCAAAACTTGCAGTTGCCGATGATTTTATTAAAAAATTACCCGGCGACTATAACTTTATGGTGGGGCAAGACGGCAACTACCTCTCTTTAGGCCAGCGGCAGCGACTCATGCTTGCGCGGTCGTATATTAAAAAAGCGCCAATTCTTATTCTTGACGAAGTGTTCTCTTCGCAAGATACGACAACGCGCTTTACCATACTTTCGAATTTTCGAAAAGTAATCAAAAACAAAACAGTTATTGTTGTTTCAAACGAACTTGAAGTGATTTCCGAAGCAGACAATATTGTCGTTGTGCACAACGGAAAAATCGCAAAAACGCTTACCCACGGGGAACTTTTGCAGAAACGTTACCTCAAAGAATCAAACCTCAACAAACTTATTCTTGACTAAGTTGACTCCAATGATGTTTTACCAGCTTCCCCAATTGTTTCTGTGATATGGACTTTTCCAGAAGCATCAAGAGATATGTTACTTGTAAGGCGGTGTATGCGCCAATTTTCCACAATACATTACGAATGTATTTACAATTAAGTTTACAATAAATATTTGAGCAAGGCTACAAATAGCTTTACATATACCTTGACCCTTCGACTTCGCCCTGCACCAGACGGTGCGGGGCTTCGCTCAGGGTAAACATGGCTTTACGTTTAACATTACATATATATTGACAAATGAGCTTTTTTCTGATATACTACGGTCATGTACCTGCCTACGTTCTCCTTTACGCCAAAGATGGTCAACACCCTTGGCACCATCGAACGGCTTTACGGTCAGCTCATTACCGAAAAACTCATCCCCTCACTAGCTCTCAAGCTTTCTGAAGAGAATCGTGTCTTGGCGACGCACTACTCTACAAGCATAGAGGGCAATCCCCTGTCACCTTACGATGTT
>JACQKQ010000023.1 GCA_016204465.1 Candidatus Levyibacteriota bacterium | reverse complement strand
ACATTTTCTCTTGTTGAAGGGCAAATCGTTGTAGTTCCCGACGGAGTAAAACCTGAAGAGCAGCCAACGTACGTTCGGCCACGGCGCCAACTTGCGGCAGGTCCTTCGGAAATACTTGCATCAGGTTTTGCCTGGCCGGCGAGCGGCTACATTAGCCAGGGTTACACTTGGTATCATCCGGGCATTGATATTGCCGCAGACTATGGCACACCGATTGTCGCCGCAACCAACGGAACGGTATCTGAAGTCTACAGCGGCGGGTGGAATGGAGGATACGGCATTTACGTCACGATTGCCGGCGCAAACGCCAGCACAACGCTCTATTCACACCTTTCAGCAACAAATGTTAATCCTGGCGACACCGTTACGGGCGGAAAGACAACGATTGGGTGGATTGGCATGACGGGGCGAACCACAGGACCGCACGTGCACTTTGAAGTTCGAACAAGCGGTGGTTCCACCAACCCGCTTTCGGTGCTCAACTAGTTCTTATAGCGAGGAAAGTATGCTACAATTGCTTTTGCTTTCGGGCCTGTAGCACAGTTGGTAATGCGCCGCATTCGCATTGCGGAGATCAGCGGTTCGAATCCGCTCAGGTCCACCGCAACAGAATTAGAACTTTCCTTATTGCACATTGTATTCTTCAGGGGTACAATATTTCTGTGCGAAGATATTCTTTGGAGATTATTCAAGAAGTCCGCAGTTTGCGTCAATTAGGGAAAACCTATGGAGAGATTAGACAGGCTATTAAGCTTCAGCTACCAAAAAGTACATTATCAGAATGGTGTAAAAATACACAGCTACCCCACACTACGTAGAAAGAATTACTAAATTAAACTTTAATAATCTCAATAAGGCACGCCTCATTGCTATTGAGATCAGCAAAATCAAGCGAGAAGAACTCTTACGCGGACTTAAAAGAGTAAACTCTCCAGTTGCAAAAGCGATACACAGCCATGAGGTTGCAAAAATTGCACTTGCAATGCTTTGCCTAGGGGAGGCATCAAAGTATAACTCCAAAACTCGATCTTCATTTTCTTTGGGGAGTTCAGACCCACGAATAATTACTCTTTTTCTTGCACTGCTTAAGAGATGTTTTGATTTTAAGATGGAAAAAATTCGATGTACAGTCCAGTGCAGGGCCGATCAAGATATTATTGTACTCGAAAAGTTTTGGTTAGATGTAACAAAAATTCCAAGGCGGTTATTTTACAAAGCACAAATTGATCCGAGAACACGAGGAAAACCGACAAAAAAGAAGGACTATAAAGGGGTATTGAGAATAGATTATTTTGACACTAAAGTGCAGCTTGAGTTGGAATCGCTAGCTCAACTGGTGTATAATGAAATGAGTTAACAAATCAGGTAAACGGGCCTGTAGCGCAATCGGCTAGCGCGTCTCGATGGCATCGAGAAGGTTGTGGGTTCGAGTCCCATCAGGTCCACACATTCATTCCTTTCCATTTCACAGCAACGGAGTCTTGCCTGCCTCAAAATTTTGTACTCAAAAGCAACAAAAAGGTAATTGTACGATAAGCCCTATAGTCTTGACATTGTGGATTCAAAAAGGATTAAAAAGAAATGACGACACTTTAGAAGAATGTAAATGTGCGAAGGTATTGACAAACAAAGAAGTATGGTATAGAATTGTTTCAGAAAAGGGCAAAAATGTATACTTTACTGAAACCATTATTAGTGAGAGAGGAGCTTCGCAAGAAAAACATCTACGCTTTTTCTCCTTGGGAGTTTGAGAGGCTGTTTGGGCTATCCAAAGACAGAGCAAAATACTTTTTGGAAGAGGAGAGTAAGCGTGGGTTATTCTTACGTCTAAAAAAGGGATTATATACGCTACAAACAGACATGCCAGGCGAGCAAGAGATTGCCAATAAGCTCTATCAGCCATCGTACCTTTCTTTTGAATATGCACTTACTTATTATGGTATTATGCCGGAGATGGTCTATTCAATCACTTCAGCGACCACCAAGCCAACTCGCGAATTTGATGTGCAGGGAAGAGCGTTTTCCTACTCTGCGATAAAAAGACACGCTTTTACTGGATATCAACTCTTAACAAAAGGGGGGAGGAATTTTTTCATAGCTGAACCTGAGAAGGCACTGGTTGATTACCTCTACTTTGTTTCACTTGGTAAAAGAGGGAAGAATGATAGGTTAAGCGTGCACTCTTTAGAGAAGCAAAAAGCGCTTTTCTATGCAACATTGTTTGAGAGAAAACGCCTAAGTCACCTTGTAGAAGATGTTTTCAGGCGTGATTATAGAGGATCAGTATGATTAGCGAAGAACAAATTAAAAAATTAGCGACGAAGTACCAAACAATAGAACCAAATATCAGACGGGAATATTTTCAGCATCTCTTTTTGTCATATTTTTACCAACAAGAGCAAGCCTCAACCATCTATTTCAAAGGAGGCACAGCGCTACGAATTTTATATAAAAGCCCCCGTTTCTCAGAAGACTTAGATTTTACAGCTTCCATGATTGATGTGAAAGCAATTGAATCGTTACTCATTGGTACACTTGCTCAACTAGAAAGAGAAAACATTTCAGTTTCGTTGAAAGAGTCGACGCCAACATCCGGAGGATTTTTGGCAATCATCTCGTTCAATGCTTTTGAACAGGTCATGCATATGCAACTTGAAATATCTCTTAGAGTTGGAGAGAAGCGGGGAGAGATACTGGCTATCGCAAGCGATTATGTACCAGCCTACAATATCTTTGCTTTAGCAAAAGAGCAGTTAGTAGATGAAAAAATTCAGGCGCTTTTAAACAGAAAGAAACCTCGAGACTTTTATGATCTCTATTTTATCATGAGAGCAAACCTACTGCCTCCTCAGAAAAAAGATATTTTACATCAAGTACTGCAAGTACTCCAAAACAGTGATCTTAACTTTGAACATGAATTAAAGCTATTTCTCCCAAAAACCCATTGGCTAATTATTCGAGATTTTAAGAATACGTTGGAAAGAGAAATACGCCGAGCGATATGAGGTCCAAGAAAAATTTGCTTTTTTTGTAGTAATGCGCTACACTATTGTATAGTATAACCCGCGGACAATGGAACCTTCTCTCAATAGTTGAGTGAAAGTGACTCGTTGATTCCCCGGAGTTTATGAGAGGAGGTGAATACCAAGGACTTAAGGACTAAAAGACTACGAGTTATAAGTTAAGACTTATCGCTCAAATCTTGTAGTCATGAAATCTTCAAAAAAATGGACTTTCAAGATCAAACCCTAACGTGTCGTGATTGCGGCAAACCGTTTACCTGGACTGCATCCGAACAGCAATTCTATCAGCAAAAAGGTTTTCAAAACGCACCAGTGCGTTGCCCTGAATGTCGTTCAGCCAAAAAAGCTCGCATGGGCGAAGGAGGCGGAGCGCGCCAGTCATTTGAAATAACCTGTGCAAGGTGTGGCAAGAAAGACACTGTGCCGTTCCAGCCGCGAGGCGACCGACCGGTATTGTGCCGCGATTGCTTTCGACAGCAACGAGGAGCGTAATAGAAAAGTACCACGAGTACCAAAAGTATCACAAGTACCACGGGAATAAAGTATGGTATGCTTAAACCATGGATAAATCCGGTAAAAGCTATCACAACCTCATTCTCTGGCAAAAACTTCGTGATCTTCTTGTTTTGACATATAGGCTGACGGAAAAGCTTCCCTCTTCAGAGGAATTTGGCCTCAAATCGCAAATGAGGCGTGCTATTGTTTCCGCAATGTCAAATTTTGTTGAGGGGTACCTCAAAAGGAGCAAAAAAGAAAAACTCCATTTCATGGAAATATCGGAAACGTCACTTTTAGAACTTGAAGCGCAAAGCGAAATTTGTCTTATCCTTAAGTATTGGAATGAGGAAGACTATCAAATGTTTGATAAAGTCCGTTCAGAAGCTGCATACCTTGTCTTTAGATACCGTTCTAAAATAAGCTCGTGATACCTGTGGTACTTTAATATTATTGTTCTGCAGACTGCGTGGCAACATTGGGAGCGGGGATGGCAACCGGCGGGTTTTGCGAGGGGAGTGTTGCGCTTGGCGTGCTGATGCTAAGCGGCGGCTGTTCTACTTGTTTTGCGGTAAGCTGACTGCTTGGAGAGGCAGTTTTTGCCTCACCAATCTTTGTTTGTAACGCCTCAATTTCTTCCGTAATCTTTTTATTGCTGCTTTTTTCTTTTGCCGTGAGGCTTTTTACAACTTCGTATTCTTGGAGGGCTAGTTCAATATCCCCTTTCTGCTCAAGAGCATGGCCAAGGTTGTAGTGAGCGTTGGCAAAGTCGGGTTTTAGGCTCACTGCTATCTGAAACTGTCTCTGTGCGTCTTCCCAGCGGCCAAGCTGGTAGTAAATCCCGCCAAGGTTAATGTAGGCTTGTGGGTTATTTGGATCAAGACTTATAGCGCGCTTTGCCGAAGCAATGGCAAAATTTTCAGCATCCTTCCCAAATCCAATCAGATTTCTATAAATTGCAGCTAAATTTTGCCAGTTGGTAACAGTCAAGGGAGAAAGGGTTGTTGCCGACCTTGCGGCGTTGATCGAATCCTGAATGAGGTCGTAGATGGTGCGTTGTACGCGCTGATTGGGCGACTTTTCTTTTGCGATTGAGGCAAGAAGAGAACTTGCAAGTTCAAGCGTAAACTGGGAGTAAACACGGTAGTATCCGTCTCGGTAGGGAAACATGGCAATAGCGGCACGTTGCTCGTTGTAGGTTTTTAGGCTGTCCCGTGCGCCGTACGCAGTAAACGAGCGCTGGAAGGCAAGATCGGAGAGGAGAAGAAACGTACTGTAAAAGCCGATAACGCCGGTAAGCAGGATGGACACGATAAAGAAACTTACAGGTAAAAACTTAGTCATCGCGTTTTGGTGTGCAGGGGTAAGGAAAGTATCAAAACCAAAATGTACTGTCTGCTGCGGCTGCGGTTTTTGCTCTTTTCTGTCTGCAAAAAGGTAGAGGTCAATGTCAAAAAACCGCTCTTTGTCCGAAAGCCCGTAAGCTGCGGCAAAAAGGCCAAGAACAAAAAAGAATGTTGCCTGTGAGACAAACGAAAACGGCAAGAAAAGTGCTGCAAAAGCTAAAAAGGCAAGAGAAAGAAAAACAGGGTTTTCTTTTATCCGCGTAAGGGGCTTTTGCAGTAAGCGTAAGCTTTTAGCTATTGTAAAGAGAAGAAACATAAATCCTGCCGCGCCCAACAATCCCGTTGTTGCCAAAAGTTCTAAAAGATAGGTTGATGAACGGTAGAAGGTAAGATTCCATACGTCCGTTTGGTTAAAAATAGCGTTTTTAAACCGGGTAAAGTCTGTAACAAAGGTGCCAATGCCACTGCCAAAAAGAAAACTTTGGAGCGGCCGGCTGGCATCTTGAGAAATTGCGGCAAACGCGGTTTGGAAGCCGGTGCCAATTGGCAGTATATCAACACGGCCGCTACCCATAAGCTGATACACGCTTGCGCCAATACCCAAAAAGAGAATAATACTGGCAAAGATGGCTGCAATGGTTTTCTTCTCAATCCCTATTTGCCGAAAAGCAACTATTGGTAGTGCAAGCGAAACAGCAATAAAAAACGCGGCAACAAGAAAAAGGAGTAAGTCCAAGTACGAGCCAAGCGGCGTAAAAGTTGGAGTTTGTGTCAACGGTATTGGCAGCAAATGGATGCCAAACACAGAAAGAAGGGCAAATACAGCTGCGGTGCATGCGCCAATTAAAAACATCGTGAACAAAAACAGAAGCGACGACTTTTCCTTTGCTGCATTGACTATTAAAAACGATGTGAGAATAACAAAAAAAAGCGGTGTAAACGCGATGAGCGCATCAGCGCGGTTAGTTGAGAAAAGAGCAGAAAGAAAAACCGCAAGAGTGAAAAGAAACAGAGCAAGGTCGTAAGGGGTCTTTCGAATCTTTACCTTACCAAAAACGAGCGTATTTGCGGCAAAGAAGATCAATCCCAAAAGACTTACAACGCCAAGGATTGCTTGTTTGGGAATGCCATAGTTATCAGACGTAAGTGTCGTAAAGACAAGGGGAAAAGCAAGAAGCGCAAGGCCAAGCAGGAAGAGGAGAATGTTAGTAATGTAGACGTTTATATCCTCCTTTGCTTTCATATATAGATATTTAGTATGCACGAGTTTGCATTTGATGTCAATAATCCAAGCTTGAAATCCGACGGGAACTATGATATACTATGAGACTATTATGGAGCCTCGATCAGCTAATTTCGATACGCTAACGCCCAGGGATAAATTGCAGGTTGTCAAGGGAGAGATTACCGGTTATTTACAAAGGCTGCCTAGCGATCCTGAAGAAATTACAACCGTCACTCAATTTTGTAGGGAGGGAATAGCGCTTTTTACCGATGCTATTGTTTATAGCCACTGTTTAGCTAACTCTGGAGCCGAGCAGCAGCTAAGAGATCGCATTAATACATTATTAAAAAGTGGTGAGGCTTACGAGTCTGGGAGAAATAGAGTAGAGAAATTTCAATTATCACCTAATGGAGGAATTATTATCGAGATACCACCAGAAGTAGGAAGAATTGGCGGACGTAACAATAATATGTTTTTTGGGCTGATTGCTGACGCTGCTTTTATTCACGAGACCCTTCCCAGATTCGAATATGCGTGGGAACTGGCTGATAAATTGAATAATCCCCAAAGAGCCGTTGAAAAAGCGAGAGGAGCTCATGATGGGTTGAATTGGAAATACTTACGCATAAGGCAAAATCTTGCGCTTTCTTTTGCAGATCCGGAAGTTAGACTTTTTAATTTAATCTTTCTTGAGCAGCTGGCAAAAGCGAAAGCCATAGGTTCTATTAAAGAACAGTTAGTACGTTTAAGACCTAGAGATCATGAGTTTTATATATCTCCTTCAGAAGATCCTATAAAAGCAACAAAGTACGTGATGCAAAGAGTTGGTCCTGCTCTCTATCATCTTGGCTATCTTGCTAGGATTATACAACTCCAGCACATAGTGGCAGAAAGCGGTGGGAGAGTGGTAACAGAAGAACAGCCTGATCTCTTAAAAAAGATTGCATTTTTCAGGAGGGGATCTTTACCAGCGAGTGAAATGACGCTGCTTTTGTCCCCTGTCCTGCAGGCTGTGAGCAATGGGCGGTGGGCCGATGTAGCAGCCGATGTAGCTTTTCTAATGAATAATTTCTCCGGCTCATTTCCTACCTGGAGACAAATTGAACACCCAGGAAGATCTTTTGGCAGCATAGATGATCTGGTGCGTATCGTACTTGCATCTAGCAACCCCTCCGCGCTTCTTGGCATGCCTAATGATTATCGTGAGCTGGTAGGACAAAGAATAAAACAAATCGAGGAAAGAGCAAATCAGAAAGAGGAGCTTGAAAGATTGAAATTAGCTAAGAAAGAAGAGGAAAAAAGAAAAAGGGCGCTAGTTAACAGATTGATGCTAGAAAGCTTAGCTTTAGTTTCCAAATCTCAGGCTGAAAGCGAGGGAAGAAAGCCGGATTTTAATTCGGATTTGCCAATCAGCCCTGAAAACCCCTTGCGTCTTTCTTATAGGGGTGAGATTTCCGATATGGAAAACCTTACTCCAACCAGAGAAGATGTATTTACAGACGTTATTAGAGACGAGGAAGGTTTGGTACGTATGCTTTTTGCTGGCAAATTATTTCCAGATTTTTTAGATAAATCGCAGATTAGCGGACCAAGACTTGCTGTATTGTTTAAGAATCTGATTTATCAGCAACTACTAAAGCCAGAGATGGTTGCAAATGCCCTGGAGAATCTTAAGCAAAAAAACCAAGCTGAAGGTTGGGATAATTGTTATGACGTACTTTTCAATTTAGTCAGTGATTGGATTAAAGATCTAAATGGGTATATGAAAGATAATTATTACTTGCCACAAACTTTGAGAACCTCGGAAAGAAAAATTATAATCCTAACAGAGTTTTTGGGTAGTTTTAAACCTTAGCTTAATTTACGACCCACCAGTTTAGCGAAATTGGTTTTGACAGCCGTTCTTCTACCGCAACCGTAAACGAGCCAAGGATACCATGTTCACTGTCGCTTGGCGTTTGTCTGGCAATGTAGGGATTTTTGCCGTAGGTGTTTGAGGTTGGGGAAATGTAGATAAGCGAACTCTCTTTCACAAACGGTGTGTATACGGTGCGTTCCTTTTCTCCCGGCAAGATGGTTGCTGTGCCTGCAGAGCTTGTCGCAGTGGTTTCAGTAAGCGATGTGTCAGCTTGGGCATTTCGGGCAATTTGAAGTGTTTGCGTGAGTAGGCTAGCGACATTGGCTGATCCCGAAGCAGTCAGATTGCCTTGCTGATCAAGACTGAAAACACCGCTGCCGGAGGCATCCTGGACAATGAATTGAGTACCACGAGTATCAGAAGTATCATTGGTATCACAAGCATCATTTCCCGTTGTGCTCGTAGCACATGTGGCACTTCTACTTCCTTCAAGTTTTATTACTAAATCTTTATCTGGGATTGGGGCAATGACGTTGGCAAAAATCTCCCCTTTTACCGTTACGTCCTTTCCAAATGTCGCGTTTCCATCAACACGCAAATTTCCTTCTATATCAATTTGCACCAAACCGCCTAAGAATGATACATCTCCCTGCCTAAGGGGTTGTAGTTCAAGTGAAGCACCTAAGACATTAATCGCGTTGTCAGCAAGTATCAAGCCCCCTGTGGGTGAACCAACAGACAATTGACCGTTTATAGCAGTCGTGCCAAAACTACTTGGGCCAAATGCGATAAGCCCTTGTGTAAAGGTTGCGAAATTAGCCTCTATTGTCTCGCCAAGAGTTGCAGAGGCTGTTGCCGATTCTACTGGCGTTTCGAAATCTTGTGCAAGGTTTGCTTTTGTGGCAACAACAGGAAATTCAACTTCGTCTGCAATAATCTTCTGCGCGTAAAGCACCCCGCTGATGCTTGCGTTATTTTGTACGGTAAGCTCCTTGCTTAGCAACTGCCCTGAAAATGAAGCATTGCCCTCTTGATCAATGCGAGCAACTGCAGCGCCTGACGCGTTCTGTATTTCAACTGCCGAGAGAGAGGAGGACGCCAATCGAATCGTAAGCTGTTCTGATGAGAGAGGAGAGATAACATCGGTTCGTACACGATCAATCGAAGCAATCGGCGAAATAATCTCCTGCGCTGAAATTTCGCTTGCTTTCAATGCGCCAACCTCAAGGACGCCAATCACAGCCTTACTAAATGCACCAACTTTTGTGACCAGTTGTCCTAATGTTGTTTGTACGCTAAAGTAAGAAGGCTTGGCAACTTTGGATTGGTCTTTTACAACGTTAAGGTCGCCGGTGTGTGTTAGGAAAACGTTAGGGTCATACCAAGAGGGAGAAACGCTTATTAATATAGTATCTTTACTGTCTTTAGTGGGGTCAAATGATTCAATAGCGTATCCGACAATTTGTCCGGCAGTCGTTGCTTTTTCTGCAACAGATTGTATTAAACTCGTTGTTAATGGATCACCAACGTTTATTGTTTCGCTCTTTACCCGCACCCGCAGTTGTCCGTTAAGACCAACAAGGACAAACTTTGGGTCACCTTCGTGGTCTACGCCGCCAATAAACCCTGCTTGGTTTGAAATAACGCCAACAATAACTTGTGTTTTACCCGCACACTTCGTCACACCAGAATTTCCAAGGCAAACAAGGTCGTAAGGAGAAAAGATTTCGGTTTGATCTTGTTTCTTAAAATACTCGGCAAAGTCTACGCCCGCTGTTGCGTATGAAACGCCGCTTGCGCCGTTGCCTTGCACCTTGCCAACAATTGTCCCATTGCCATTGAGAAATGTTAAAAATCGGTTCGTTACAGCTGGGTCGGTTGTAATACCAAGCTTAAGGGCAAGCACATCGGCATCTGTATCTGTACTGCTGTTAGTAATCATTGCCGAAACTGTAGCGCTTTGGCTGTCAGTGACATCGAGCTTAAAGTTTGGGGTAGTACCTATTCCAACCCTACTGTTACTAGTGTCAAATGTAACAAACGATGTCCCTGACGAGTTTCCAATTCGCAACCCTGTGGTTGAATCAGACGTCGGTTTCCACAATGATCCGTTTGCTGTCGTTAAATTACCGCTTCTATCAAAGTAAAACTTAAGCGTGCCTGAAGCAGAGCCGACGAGAATATTTTGGTCGCCTGATTCATTAAGGATAGCAAGCGCTTTGCCTATACTTGCGCCGTCAACAGTAAGTTTGGCCGACGCTGAAGATACACCAATCCCAAGTTTTCCGGCAAAATACCCCGATCCATCGTTACCAAGAGTGAATTTAGCAGTCCCGCTTGTCGAAGCGCTAATGATTGGTCCTGTGCCGCTTTGCTCGACAACAAGAGCAGAATGTGCACTTGATGTTGCGTAAATTGCTAATATATCATCGATTTCGACTGCTCCCGGTACCGCTGCAAGGTTGTTATTATTTGAACTATTCTGAATGGGTGCAAGGGCGTCGATGAAACCTTTACCGTCGGGAGACAGAGAAACGTTACCGTTAGAACCTACATTTGTTGCAAGCACAAGCGACTTACCGGAGAGCTTAAACTCTCCCCCTGTTGCCTGAAAGATTGGGTTTGCGCTGCCGCCGATTGAAAGATTTCCGGTTGAATCTAAAGCAAGCACAACGTTTTTGCTACCGGCTCCAGCTTGCGTGATTGGCAACAGACCTTGTAAAAGTTCGGCATTTGTGGCATATGCAACAGTAGCAAGCTGGTGTCGTGGCCGCAACTCCTCATCGGATCCTACTGCAATGCCAAGATAAACGCTGTCGTTGTTGCCAAAAACAGCCTGATCAATCGCTGTTTTTTTGCCAAGCTGCACGGCAAATATACCATTTAGATCGGGTTTGATATCTTGCATTTCTTCCCAAAGCATGGCTGAGCCAGAAGCTGTTTGGGAATTGTAAAGTCGGAAGCGAATTGACTTAGTCTGTGTAATTGGATTGTCAGATGGATCGGTAAGTCTTCCTTGAAAAGAAAGAACACGCGGCGGGGAGACAGGCTCTGCATTTGCCATAACAACCTGCTTGGGTGTAGGGAAAAGAATTTTGCCTAGGCTTACACCTATAATAGCCATAGAAATAATTAAGATAGCAAAGTGAAAATAATGAACAACGGCGTACTCATGATATTTTTTATACCATTTTGGCCTACTTTGATGTATATGAAAGAACAATTTTTTATGCAAAGGAGCATCTTTTATGGAAATAGCATGCGGGGCGTACAGGCTTTTTTTGATGTTTCCGATAGTGAAGTCGTACAGAGGCGGCCGAAGCGTGGATTTGGGTGTTGTTGCGATTGGTTTTCCTTTGAGGTACCAGAGCGCGTAGATTGCCTGGTCGACAACCCGTGCTGCAGGTGCAACGATGAGCCATTCAAATACTGAATCGGCGGCTTGCACTGCTTTCTGCACAAGCCGCACTGGGGGAAGAGCAGGTAAGGTGTTGATTTCGTGTGTGGGGCCGCCAGATGGCAAAGGCGAAAGGTTCGGTGGCGAAGCGACAACGACGTCGGAAAACGTTACATACTTGCCAATAATCCCTTGCTGATAGAGCCAAGCTGTATACTTGCGGATGGAGGAGAGTTTTCGGTTTACCGATGCAGGCGAGATTCCTGCCCCAAGGAGTCTTGTTTTGTACTCCTCAACAATAAACGAAGAGATCTTTTGCAGCGGATCTTTTTCGCTCACAAGAAAGGCGTCTTGCGCACCGGTAACAGCTTCGAGCCACTCAAGAAATTGTTGAATATCTGCGATATAGTTTGTTATAGTATTCCTCTTAAGCCGATTTTCGTAAAGATAATCTTTAAATGACCTCAAATGCCATAAATCCGTGCTTGTTTTAGAGATTTTTGCTTCTTGTGCAATAAGACTATGCTCGATGGTGCCCGTATCTTGTAAGAACACAAAGAATTTTCTAATAGATGCTTTGTGGCGTTTTATGCTTGGTAAAGAAAGTCCGTCTTGATCACGCCGATAGGCTATGTATTGGTCAAATATTTGCGGGGTTACAAGTTGGGGAAGAAAAGATCTTTGATTTTGTTGTTCAAACCAATATACAAACTGCCTAATATCTGCAACGTAGTTTTTCACCGTTGCGCTCGAGGCAGGTTGTGGAAGATTCTTTAAATGTGTAATAAAGGCTTGTATTAAATCGGTCATTCCCGAGCGACTATCCGTGAAAATTTTAATTTAGCCTCGAATTATACATATTATACATATTATTCATTTACCAATAGAATATATACACTATCAGCGTAGGCGGATTATCGAAGAATGTCAAGAGCCTAGAGTCAGATTATTGATATATTTTGATATTTTTATATACTGATAAAGTTATCTATGAAATAATGTGAAAAATGAACGTAAAATGCTGTAGTGATTTTTCACGGATTACGTTTATTCTATTTTCTTTTCACAATATATTTTCATAGCAATCTAACTGGTTATTAAAGAGCTTAAGTATGAAAATACATTATAATGGAATATTTGATTTTTTTTCGTTATTTTCTGTGTTTTTGAAAAACGATACATAAGAGTAAAAAATTGCAAAAAAACCAAATTAGCAGACAGTCTAGGTAAATGCTATAGATGTTTTACTTAGTATTTAGATTGATAAGGCAAAAAAATGCAATTATAAGCACATCTAATTAAGATTTGAGGTTCAATTACATACTTCAGCCTAGCAAACCCTAATCAGTTTGATTTCGCTTCAAAAGACCAAAGTGCTAAACTCGTTTTGAGAAGAAATTGTTATAGTTATATTTAGACTGAAAAGCCTCTTTTTCGATTTTTATTATCGGGAAAAAATCGGTAATTAAAAATGAACAGCTTGTCTTATCAAGCTTTATGTCGATTATACATATGAAACCTTTTGTAGATACGCTTCTTAATTACAACTAAAAGAATAATTGCAATAAACACGCCTAAGGAAAAATAGAGCGGGAACGCATAAAACACAATGCTGCGGGTAAAAATAGGGCCTTGCTCGGAAAACATAAGCGTAAGTACAGCCGTATACCGGCCGATAAGAAACGATTCTTTCCAGAGAATGCTATCCTCATTGTCTATCTGAAGTTGCCTTATTGCATTTGTAAGTATATTTGTGTCTTTAATTTCAATTTTTCCAATGTATTGGTTAAATATATTCTTAATAAGAATTGTTCCTTTTACCTTCGTTCGATGCTCGCCAGTATTTTTTACTCGTACGATAAAAGGCACAGGCCCTTGCTGCACAAAGGCAGGCGAGCTAAATTCTTCTATCTCTCCTTTTGGTCGGCTTTTTGGGCCAATAGTAAGCAATACGTTTATTCCTACTCCTCCTTTTATAATGGTTAAATTATCTTTTGTAAGAGTATCGTTTTCTAATAGTTGATCCACTTTGTTACTAAAGATTATTGAAAAGTAATAGTCCGATGCGAATTCATTATCAGGAATTTCTATATGGAGAGTAACTATTTTCTCTTGTCCTGGAGCAAGTGTTACTTCTTTAACGCGATTAGTGTTTTCCCAAAGCGAAACGTAGTCAAGAAAGTTCGGGTTTACGCCTACGCCCCTATTATCGGCAGGAAAAGTCACCTCGCCGTTTGCTTTTGTAGACGCAACGAAAGGCCGTAGAGAAACGGAGAGAGTAATAGGTATATTATTAAGATTTTGAAGAGTAATAGGTTCGTCGATTGTTGCCGGCGGGGTTACTTCAAACTCGGTGAGCGGCGGATAGATCCCCAACGAAACCGATGCAGCTTGTATATCAGTAGGAAGTATTAAGTAGTAAGTAGTAAGCAAAAAAACGGCAATTAATTTAATACAATTTATATACATACTACGTAATACTTAATACTAGTTCATAGGGTTGGAATAGCAATAAAGGTGATTGTGTTTAGGTATGGCCCAGGCGACTGTTCTCTGCTTGTATTCACTTTGAGCGTTATTGTTACGTTTTGATCTTTTCCACGTTTTGCGCTAAATATTGTTTGAGGTGATTCAGTCCTAGATTCGTCTGCAAAGGGGAGAAAGCTATTTTTATTCTGAAAATCCGATTGACATAGCTTACCGTCACACCGGAAGCCAAAACCGTATGTAAGCGTGCTTTGCCAGTAGGATGCCTTTTTACTTGTGCACCGGCCATCGTCGCACGATACATGAGGAATGCTTGCACCCTCCTTTGTTTGTAAAACGTGATCTGTAAAGCCAAGCACGGAAAATCCGCTTGCGGACTCATTGGTGACTGCAATTTTGGCCGTTCTTACAACGGGCGTTGTCGAAGAAAGCGGTCCATAACTTATCAAAAGCGGCGAAAGGGTAAAGGTGAAGGGATTTTTCTTTTTGCTGCCAAAGAAGAAACCTGCGGTAACTTTATACTGCGCTTCATTAAATATACCAACCGGACTTTCACCAACCATAGTGCCAAGCTTGTAATTTTTATCTTGGGTAAGTCCTGCTGTTGTGTTAGCATTGCCTAAATCAAGTTTGTAAAACTTGTTTGCCATAATTGTTGCATGCGCTAAGGAGGGGAGCATGGCAAATAAAATAGTAAGAAAAAATATAACAATGTATATCATAAAATCTATAAATGATTCACAGTATCTGTTATTTTCTCCGATTGGTTGCGCGCATTGGTGAGTTTGTTTTTGTCTTCATCGGTAAGCGATGTTTTTGGATCATTCAGTACAGCAGAGATATCCTCGGTAACTGTTTTGGCCGCCGTGGTTGTTTTTTCTTTTACTTTTTCTATTTGTTGCTCTTTTTTCATTTGATCTTTGGACCCTTTACCAAAAAAGTAGGAGAGAGGAGCGATAAGCGCAATTGAGCCAAGCTTAAACATATTGCCCCACACATCATCTTTGAGCGCGTCGGGAAAAAAAATAGCAATAGTGCCAATCGTAAAGACAAAAACTATGCTTGGTTCTAAAAAAAACGCGACGCCAAAAACTAGAAAAAAAAGGAGAAAGAAAAAAGGAGATGTAAAGCCGCCGGTTGCAAAGACAAAAAGTAAGACAATCGTATTAAAAAGAAAAATTGTCAATGGACTATCTTCGCCAAATGCGGCAAACGGGTTAATGCTATGGTCTTGGGGAAAGATGTGCTTTCGCTTTATAGAAAGGATGATTAACAGTACCATCAGCGCACCAAGCGCCTGAAGAGTATAAAGCGCCAACGCTGTTTTCTGCCAGACAAAGACAAGAAGAAACGAACTCAAAAGCAGTATAACATCCCATATTTTTTTCATAATATCTCCATGGTACTCTAAAAAGGCAAACCTGGCAATGGCTCGCAGCGGTTTGCTATCATTTTTTCGCCAGCCCTTATTGCAAACATTGCAAATTTTAACAACAACTATGTATACTCGATTTATGAAGGGAATTGGTAAGGGTTTTACACTCATAGAGCTTTTGGTGGCAATTGCTATGCTTGGAGTACTTGCCACAGGTGTTCTTGTTGCAATTAATCCGCTTGAACGCCTGGCTTTAGCTCGGGACGCCCAGCGAAAAACAGCAATTAGTCAACTGGCCAGAGCACTACAAAGTTATTATATAAATCACGCAGCGACAAGTAACCCTTTTCCTCCCAACAGCTACACTTTTATGAATGCTCTGGTTGCCGATGGCGACCTTAGAACTGTATTACCCATGATCTCAAATACAACAGCCTGTTTGGGTGGAGTATACTCGCAAAATAATTTCTGCTATTACAACGATGGCGCCAACGCATACACCATGGTTCACTTAGAATCGCAAAAAGAAAAAAGCAGATGTTCTGCTGATGAGTCCCCTTATTACATATGGGATTTTGGACGAGGGAAAATTGGGGTAGTTTGTGTTGGTTCACTCTGGTGTATTGTTGGTGGCTGCACCTTTCTGCCATAGTTTGCTATAGTTATTGAGTCTGTCAATTTTGGCGCTCTTTCTAAAGTGCATCCTTTTGTGTATAATCAAGTTCAGATATGGTAAAAAAGACAGGCGAGGCTTCGCGGGGCGAGCAAAACTACGATCCAGGCTCAATAGAAGAAAAGTGGCAGAAGGCCTGGGAAAAAGAGGGGTTTTATCAAGCAAAAGATCCGCCAGCTGGCGGAGATAAGGCAGAGAAGTTTTATGTCCTTATTGAATTTCCCTATCCTTCGGGCGCGGGTTTGCACGTGGGGCACGTTCGTTCGTGGTCGGCCATGGACGCGTACGCTCGCAAAAAGCGCATGGAGGGTTTTAACGTTTTGTATCCAATTGGCTGGGATGCGTTTGGTTTGCCGGCTGAAAACTACGCGATTAAAAATAAAATTCACCCATCCGTGGCAGTTTCGGAGAATATTGCTAGCTTCAAACGCCAGATCAAAAGCCTTGGATTGTCGTTTGATTGGAATAGAGAAGTAAATACAACTGATCCAAAGTATTACAAATGGACGCAGTGGATTTTCTTGCAGTTTCTAAAGAAAGGCTTGGCCTACCAAGCTGACGTGCCAGTCAACTGGTGCCCATCGTGTAAAACAACATTAGCAGACGAGGAAGTTTTGCCAAACGGCACGCACGAGCGCTGCGGCGCAAAGACAGAAAAGCGCATGCGCAAGCAGTGGCTTTTGGCAATTACAAAGTACGCAGACAGGCTTTTAGAGGATTTAAAAACCGTTGATTACCCAGAAATGGTAGCCCAGCAGCAGGTTAATTGGATTGGAAGAAAAGAGGGAATCAACATTACGTATCAAGTATTAGGTATTAAGTATCAAGTAGAATGTTTCACGACACGGCCGGATACGAATTTTGGGGCGACGTTTATAGTTTTGGGGCCAGAGCACCCATTCGTCGCTTCGCTCCTAAGTTCAAAATTCAACCCTTCGACAAAACTCAGGGCAAGAGTGCAAAGTGCAAAATTAGAAGAGATACGCACATACGTTGAGAAGGCAAAGAACAAAAGCGAGATAGAGCGGATCGCAGAGGGGAGAAAAAAAACTGGGGTATTTACAGGTTTCTATGCAGTCAACGATCTCAATGGTAAAAAGCTGCCAATCTACATTGGCGACTTCGTGCTCGGCCACGTTGGCACTGGTGCTGTTATCGGTGTTCCCGGCCACGATATTAGAGATTTTGAGTTTGCCAAGGCCATGGATATCCCAATTGTCCGTGTTGTTGTCGGGCCGGACGGTGACACTTCAGAAATTACAAAGCCTGAACAGGTTCAGGAAGCAGCTGGGACAATGGTGAATTCAGAATTTTTAGATGGCCTTGACATTATGGCGGCCAAAGAGAAAATAATGGATCATATCGTTTCGAAAGGCTGGGGAGAAAAAGTTGTCAGTTACCACCTTCGTGATTGGGTGTTTAGTAGGCAACACTATTGGGGAGAACCTATCCCAGTTGTTTATTGCGCAAACTGCGCAACAAACAAAATTTCAAATTTCAAATTTCAAATTTCAAATATTAAGGGAAAGGATTACGCAATCGTTCCTGTTCCAGAAGAGCAGTTACCTGTTGAGTTGCCGTATCTTGAGCAGTACGAGCCGGCAACAACAGGCGAATCGCCACTTGCAACTGTTTCGGATTGGGTAAACGTTGCTTGTCCAAACTGCGGCGGAAAAGCTCGGCGGGAAACAGACACTATGCCAAATTGGGCTGGATCGAATTGGTATTACCTTGCTTATTTGTTCGCAAATAAGCTTGGAGTTCAAAGTTCAAAGTCAACCAGGGAAGAAAATATCTTCAAAGAAAATCAGGAGGTTATTAGCTATTGGATACCGGTTGACATCTATCAAGGCGGCTTTGAACACACTACCTTGCATTTATTGTATTCACGCTTTGTCTACAAGTTTTTATTTGATATTGGTGTTGCGCCAGCACCCGAACCATACGCCAAGCGCCGTTCGCACGGTATCGTCCTTGGACCCGACGGAAGAAAAATGAGCAAGTCTTTTGGTAATGTCATTAATCCCGACGAAATTGTCAAGAAGTTTGGCGCAGATACCCTTAGGATATACGAAATGTTTATGGGGCCGTTTGACCAGACAATTGCCTGGAACGAGGCGTCGGTTGAGGGCTGTTTTCGGTTTCTAAAGAGAGTTTGGCACTTAGGGATAATTAAGGCGTCTGCAGAAAAAACTTCAGCAGGATTATTGCAAAAGCTTCAAAAAACTATAAAAAAGGTTGGCGAAGATATAGAATGGATGAAGTTTAACACTGCTGTTTCGGCCATGATGGAGTTTGTAAACGACTGGCAGGATGATAAGGAGGGATTATCGGTACAAGACGCAAAGCAGTTCTTCCTTATTCTTGCACCATTTGCTCCACACGCGGCAGAAGAGCTTTTTCAAAGAATAAGGAATCAGGAATTAGGAATCAAGGAGAAAATCCGCCAGCCACGTTTGACGTGGCGCCAGCCGGCGCACCATAATTCTGTTCACGATCAGAAGTGGCCGGAGTTTGATGCTTCATTATTGGTAGAGAAAGAAGTAACTATTGTCGTGCAAGTGAATGGAAAGGTGCGCGACGTGTTCAGAGGTCAGAGGTCAGAGGTCAGAGGTCAGAAAACCATTGAGCAGTTGGCAAAAGAGAGTGCTAAGGTGCAAAAATATCTAGAAGGAAAGAAAATTAAAAAAGTGGTGTACGTTGAGGGAAAGCTTATTAACTTCGTCACAGTGTGACGAAAATTTCCAATGTATAATTTCAAATATCAAATTTCAAATCACGTAAGGAGTCATTGGATATTGGAAATTTGAAATTGGTAATTATTTGAAATTCTTTAGTTATGAATTTTCACAGCCTCGGAGAGCTCTTCCTTCCACTTGCCAAAGAGCATAAAATTGCCATTATAATCGGCAGCATTGGTTTGATGTTCTTTGTATATGGTTTGATAGCATTTTTAGGCACAGCGCAAAAGGATGAAGAAATTACCTTTGAGGCTGGAGAAGAAAATAGGGTAGCAACAGGCAGTGCTGTGAAAATTATTGTTGATGTAAGCGGATCAGTTGTGTCGCCCGGCGTCTATACACTTTCCGAAAATGCCCGAATGCAGGACGCGCTTATTGCTGCCGGCGGGCTTGCAAATGATGCCAATCGGGAGTGGGTTGCAAAAAACATTAACCTCGCTGTAAAACTTTCAGACGGCGCAAAGGTGTACGTTCCGTCCATCAACGACCAACAGAATGTGTCGGTAGCAGCGCAGGGAAGTCAAGAAAGCGTCCTTGGTACCCAATACGACTCTCTCATCAATATCAACACTGCAAGCGCTACAACGCTTGACACGTTGCCAGGAGTAGGGCCCGCAACTTCGCAAAAAATCATTGATAACCGGCCGTACGCTTCGGTAGACGAGCTCGTCAGTAAGAAAGCAGTAAATAAAGCAACGTTTGAGAAGATAAAGGACAAGGTTACGATCTACTAATTGTTCGATTGCTTCATTGTTCAATTGTTGACAATAGAGCAATAGAGCAATGTAACAATGAAACTGCTGGCCCTTTTAGTGTTATTAGCGATAGCTCTTACTACTCGTTTGTTGACTTTCTATTTGAATCAGCCTGAATATAAGGATGGCCAGGAGCTAACAATTGAAACGACGTTGCTTTCTGAACCGAGAATTAAGGGAAAATCGCAGCAGTTCTCGGTTCACCTACAAGACGGAACGCTTGTTTTTATTACTACTACAATCTATCCGCAGCTTTCTTATGGCGACACAATTCAAATCTCTGGCGATCTCAAGGAGCGAGTGCTAGACAATAAAAAGATATTGCTGGCAATGTCCTTTCCCAAAATCCAGATTGTAAAAAAAGATGAAGTGGGGTTAGCACTCGTTACTAGACTTCGCCAATCATTGACTGAGTTTTTTCTCAACACACTGCCAGCTCCGCACGCAAACGTTTTGCTCGGCATTGTTTTTGGCGTAAAAGAAGGAATCCCGCAAGCGATGCTTGATGATTTCAAAAAAACTGGCATTTTACACATCACCGCGGCGTCGGGGATGAACGTGAGTATGGTTGGCAGTTTTCTAACAGGCCTTTTTGGCGCTTTTCTGCGGCGCCAGTATGCGGTTTTGGCAAGTATTGCTGGAATTTGCTTGTATGCGGTGCTTGCCGGACTTGAGCCTTCGATTGTTCGCGCTTCGATTATGGGCATTGTCGCATTTAGCGCACAACTTTCGGGCAGGCAGTACTTAGCTGTGTACGGATTGTTTCTTGCGTCGTTTGGCATGCTTTTTGTTGCGCCGTATTTGCTTTTTGACGTTGGTTTTCAGCTCTCCTTTGCTGCAACGCTTGGGCTTATTACCATTCGACCGCTGTTTGACCGTTACCCATTTTTCAAAAACAATATGATTGGAAAAGACTTTGCAACAACAATTTCTGCCCAACTGGCCACCTTGCCTATTCTTATTAGCACGTTTGGTACGTATTCGCTTTGGTCGGTTGTTGTTAACGGCCTTGTACTTTGGACAATTCCGTTTTTAATGATATTTGGCGGCATGGGAGCTATTGTCGGCCTTGTCATTCCAACTGTGGGGGGCCTTTTTTTGTACCTTACACTGCCGCTTTTAACCTATTTTACTTTTGTGGTGCAGTTTTTTGCCAACAACATAGGTACACCGACATCGTTTGAAAATATACCAACATCACTCACCATTGGGTTTTACCTGCTGCTTGCCTCTTTGGTGCTTTTTGTTAAAAACAAAAGTTATGGAACACGAAAACTACCCGCCTAAACTCATTGTTGCTGTTGCCGCAGTGCTTCTTTTTGTGCTCGGCGGCATGTTTTTCTACCAGCAAGCGGCTTTTTCTGACGGCAAACTGCACGTTGTCTTTTGCGACGTTGGGCAAGGCGATGCGATTTTTATAAGAACACCAATGGGCAAGGATATTTTGGTTGACGGCGGGCCAGCCTCGCCGTCCACCTCGGCTCGACCGAGTCGAGACGGGAGTCTAGGCGGGCCAAACGATTCGGTTCTTGATTGTCTTGCAAGCCACATGCCGTTTTGGGATCGCGACATAGAGCTAATGTTTTTGTCACATCCGCACGAAGACCACTTGGCGGGGCTTATTTCTGTAATAGAGCGATATAGTGTGAAAGCGTTTGCAACAGAAAAGTTATGGAATAAAACTGCCGGCTTTGCGGCATTGCAAGACGCGGTTTCAAAAGAACCACTCAAAACACAATACCTGCTCGCCGGCGACTCGATAAAAACAAAAGACGGCGTCACGATAAAAGCGCTTGGGCCAAGTCAATCATATTTAGATCAAACCAGTCCGGGCGGAATAATCGGCGAGAAGGGAGAGTTTGCTTCGCTGGTGCTTTTGGTTTCCTACGGATCGTTTGATGCGTTACTCACCGGCGACAGCCAAGCAGAAGGGATTGACGAGGCGACGACGAGTTTAACTCAAGCAGTTGACGTGCTTCAAGTACCGCACCACGGCTCAAAAACCGGGCTCACAAGCTCGCTTGTAACAAAAATCAATCCTAAACTGGCGATTATATCAGTGGGCAAAAACAAATACGGCCACCCGTCGGCGCAGGCGCTGAAGATATTAGGAGATTTAGATATTAAGATATTAAGAACAGATCAAAATAGATCGATACAGATTACTTCTGACGGGAAGACATTTGCGGTTGGGAAGTGACCAAAATTCAGCTGTCTAGACACTAATATCTTAATCGATTTGGTTGAAAAACGAAGAGATTTGAATCCGGAAATTTTTGGCAAATATAGCGTTTTTATCTCTCCTCTTTCAGTACATAATTGCCAAAATTAGCCTTGAAAGGGGACGCCTTTTGAGGCTAAGACGTTTGGGGTTTGTTCGGTTGTTAAAAAAGAGAAGGAGCCGGGTGGGGAGAAGTAGTGAAGAGATGCGAGAATGTCGCATTGCATGAGTGCGACGCACTTGATGCATTCTACACATGCCTCCTGCCCACCCGGCCCTTGCTCTCTGACTTGCGGAACGTTAGTCCTCGTGCTCGATCGTTTCCTCTCGGAGGAACGATCCGTGGTTCACGATCGTATCTCGAGCGCGCTGCAGAGTTTTTTCATCTGCGCCGTGGACGGCGAAGGTGCGGACGGTAGTATTAGACTCATTCCAGAAGGTGATACGCTCCCGTCCGGTTGCCTCGGCAATAGCCCTTGCCAGATCGCACTCGTTGGCCCAGCCTCCGAGCAGTACGCAGAAGTTTACGCACTTAGCCATCGCTTCCTCCGAAAGCAGAAAGGGAGGCAGGGCGTGCCCCGGTCGCTGTGGCGGTCGCGTTTTGCTCCTTGTGCCACGCAACGGTTGGTGTTAGTCTTCAGACGGTGCAAGGACGGTGTTGACAACGTCCCAACCGAGCTGAATTCCTGAAGAGTTGCATTACGGAAAGAACGAGTCTTAGACAGGAGAGGGCGATCTCCACCTAAGACTTTACAGTCGTATCTGCGCTCCTTTAGACACTGGGAGCAGAAAATCAGCTATAAATCCCGCTACCCAGACTAGGCCGAAAACAATCCACGCAGCCGGCAATTGCCCAAGGAGCAATCCTACAGGGATGTAGCTTATCATCCCAATGAGTAGAACCGCTGCATAGATTATAAACGATCTAAGTCGAAGATCAAGAACTTCTCGACTCGCCCGATGGTTTTTACGAGCCAAGCCCCCGAACACATCCACGCCCAGGGACATAAAGAGAACAACTATTGACACCAAGAATATCGGCACGTGATAGAAGTCCGTGAGAAACATGCCGATAGAAGGTATCAACATGTATGATACTGCCGATATCGGTCGGGTACTCATTTGATTCTACCTTTGAGTTGCAACGACCTATGCTCCGCCCTCATTCCAGAATCGTCTGGAAGATGCTCTCCAACAAATGCTGAAGAACTAGCAAAGATCACGGAAAGGAAAGAAGAAAACACTTTCTTGCTTCCTCTCCGCGATCTCTTTTGAGCAGACTCTTAGGCGAAGCAGTATAAACCAACTACCGCATTATCAAAGAGCTATAAAACGTGACACGTAACATGTGACACGTGACAAGTGACAAAAACACGCAACACGTATGCAAAAACGTATCTATGCTTTTGAAACGTTTGTCAATCCTAGCAAAATGCGAAGGAGAAGTCAAAACTATGAGATTAGTTTACCGCGGTTTTGAAGACCTGCGAGCGTAGGAGCTGTTCTGGCTGCTGCTTTGTATTAAGCGGAAGAGTGAATGAAATCGTTGTACCCTTGTCTACTTCGGAGTCTACCGAAATCGTTCCGCCGTGAGCCTCAACAATTCCTTTCACAATGTAGAGGCCTAAACCCGTGCTCAACCTTCCTTGCAGGCTGACGCTTGATGAGGAACCAATCTGGGAGAACTTCTGGAAAAGGCTTGAGAGCTTCTCTTTCGGAATGCCAATACCGGTATCAGAGATGGAAATTTTTATCGCATCTCTAATTAGTTCTGCCTTTACCGCAATCTTTCCTCCCTCGCCAGTGAACTTAAGACTATTGGAAAGGAGATTATTGATCGTCTGTTCCATACGTATGGGATCAACAAGAACCAGCGGCAGGTTGCGATCCAGATTAACGGAGAGTGTAATCCCTTTCTTTGCAGATTGAGGCGAGAAGAGCTCGATTCGATTTTGGATGATTGACTCAATGTCGGTAAGCTTTTTCTCAAGGATAAAACGGTGCTCTTCCATTTTGGCAGCATCAAGAAGCGATGAAACTTGCTCGACCAAATCGCCGGCTTGGGAATGGATAATCTCAATAAGCGAAACTATTTGCGGATTTTTGTTTGGCATTGTCTCAATCATCCCTAAGACCAGTTTTGCCGCGTCTTTCATTGCCACAATCGGCGCGCGAAGCTCGTGGACCATCATGTTGACAAAATCTCGCTTCATCTGCGAAATGTTCTCTTCAAGCGTGCTGTCATGGAGAAGTATAGAAAGTCCTAAAACAGTAAGCGTTCGAGTCTCAATCACAGGCGTTATAAAAACCTGCACTGTCTTGTTGCCAATTTTAATGCCTCGGTCTTCAACCGTTTTCTTTTGTGAGATTGACTCATGGATTTTTTCCATTAAGTCGTAGTCTTTTGGCAGAGCGCGAAGCACATCAAGCATTTCAATACGATCTTTTCCAATTACAAGAATGTTTTTGGCCGCATCGTTTATAAGAAGAATTTGGCTTTGTGTATCTACCATAAAAATGCCGTCTGTTAGACTTCGAATTAAAGCTTTAAGCCTGCCTTCCTCGGTTGCTAAAACTTCCTGAAGTTTTGTGAGTGCGTGCGATGCCTGATACACGAGTTTCTCCAAAAGCGCTTCGTCCTCTTTAGTAAAGTGATTGGGAGTGGTTGAGGAAAGACTGATAAGGCCAACGGTTGCGTTATTGACAACAAACGGCACCTGAAAGGAAGATAGAACTCTATCGTTTTGTGTGTCGTCAAGCGGTGAGCCGTGTATTTCTTCGTCTGTACTGAGGGGAAGATTTCTTTTAGTCAGCGCGGTAAGGTTTGAAACCATATTTCTTCGTTCGTCTATAAGGTAAGAACGACTCACGGGTGTTGCGATTTGACTTTTAAAACGCAGCGCGCCTTCTTTGACAAGAATGGCTGATGCAGTCGTATAGGTAAAAAACTTGTTTAGATTATCTAAGATAACATCAATAACTTTTTCTTTATGGAGTTCGTAGCCGATCCTGTCTTGAATTTGTGTCAGAAGCGAGATTTGGTAGAGCTGCTGGTTGTGGATATGGTCTTTTTCCAAAAGGAGTTTGTGTGCGCGTGCTTCTCTGTATGAGTACAGTACTGCAAGTAGACCAAAAAAGAGGGTGGACAGGATGGCAAAGACGAGCATAGTATCACTTGGCCAGAAACTCCAAGTTATCCCGAATTTTTTTGCTTCCTATGATAATAGTATAGGTACCGGCTATGAAAAGGAGATTTTTTATAAAGAGCAGGAACATAAGCTGCTGCATGTAGACTATTGCAGCATCAATAATAATCGCAACAGCGATAGAAAGGACGCCAACGGCAATCGTTGTGAACCCGGATGCTAAGATGCCTGACCCAATTTTTTTTCTAATAGCAAACATAATAAACGCTGCGGCAATTGCGGCAAATGCTGCAATAAAAGACCCAGACTGGAGGATAAGTAACGATAGTTTGGCGGCGTCTACCATACGTTTGAGGAGGGGCTTATTTTGCTTTCAAAAGCTCCTTTACTTTGTTAACAAGGTCTTGCGGTTCGACTTTATATTTGAGGATATAATCAACCGCGTTTTGGCTTAAGGCATTCTGTACCATTTCGGTTTGGCCAAAATTTGTAAGCATGGCAACGGGAATATTTTTCGTTTCCGAATCCTCTTTTAGAAGTTTTAGAACATCATTGCCGGCAATGTCAGGCATAATTTGGTCTAAAAGAATAAGGTCTGGTTTTTCGGATTTTGCTTTTTGTAAGCCGGGTTTTCCGCCGTTGGCAAGAATCGTTTCAAACCCTGCTTGGCTTAAAGCTGCGGAGAAAACGCTGATGAGCGCTTCGTCGTCATCAATCATTAAGACTTTGGACATAGATTTAGGCTACCACCTGCGTATTGGGTTGTCAAGGGGAAAAGATTTGTTGCAGAATCTTTTCGCAAAATTACCAAAATTACAAAGTTAATTATTTTTGCCAGTAAATATAGTTTAGACTTCAAATATAATGAAATCTTAAATATAAATAGTGTTCAGAATATTCATTTTGGAAGAAGTCAAGATCGTAAGAGAATATAGAATAGATACTGCTTTTATAAAACCGCTTTTGCCATCTAACTCAACTCGGTACACTGACTCGCTCACCGAAAACTAGCCTCAAAAGGCGTCCCCTTTTGAGGCTAGTGGTCATCGAGGTCTATGCTTACCTTTTCTATGCGCTCGATATCGTCTTGCTGTTCTACAAACGAGGGGTATGAAAGTGCAGGATTTATCTTCGAGAAGTAACTAAGGATTTCTTGCGGGTGTATCCACGCAGTATTTCTTAACCCAAGATATTCTCCATACGAGGATGGTTGACTCATAAGCACTGCTTCTTTGGTTCTATTTCTTAGCGCGTTCACGTTGAGGGGGTTGCGGTGAATATAGCGAGAAAGGTGAAGAAATTGCTCTTCGCTCCCCACGAGAACGGCCTTATAAACATCTTGATAGAGAGGGCCAACCCGCTTATATTTTTTGTTAAAGTACATTGTGTACCGTGTTGCAAGCGAGTTCATGAATGTATCAATTGATCCTGCGTGTTTTTGTTTAAGGAGAAAGTGAAAGTGATTTGGCATAAGACAATAAGTAAGTAATATAATTTCTTCAGCAAAGTTATTCATGCGCAACGCTCTTATAATGTTTGCTTTCTCTTTGTAAGAGATGGCGGGGTCGGCAAGCCGTTTGTATAGTTCTTTTTCATTTTTGGGCATTAAGTATTCTATGAGATAGGAGAGAAAAACTGCGTAGTCTTGTTGGCTTTGAAAGATTTTTCGTTTCTCGACGCCGCGATTATAAATATGATAATAACCGTCCTCAACGTAAGATTTAATAGAGTTTTTCGTCGGCATAGCTTTGAAAGGCGTCCCCTTTTGAGGCTAGAATTAGTGTATCGTGGTGGCAAGGAATTGTCAAGACTTAACAAGACTTAAATGATTGTTTGTTTTCGTTCGTAGGACTCCGGTTATGATAGAATATATTTGCAATGGAAGTAAAACAGCAAATAAAAACGGCAATTACAAACGCGCTTAAAGAATTAGGTCTGCCTGCCGGCAGGCAAGGAATTGAAGGTATTGAGCCGTATATCGAGCATCCGAAGCTTTCAAGCCATGGAGACTACAGTTCGAATATTGCCATGGCAATATTTGGGAATAAGGAATTAGGAATTAGGAATAAAGGTTTTAAGAGCCCCTTAGAACTCGGGCAAAAGATTGCAAGCATTTTCAACTCTCAAGTCTCAACTCTCAACTTCCTCGATCGCGCAGAAGCGATCACTCCCGGTTTTATTAACTTCTGGCTTTCAGAGCAGCAATTAATTGATACATTACGAAATGTTTTGACAGAGAAAGATGGGTACGGCAAATCTGATTCTCTTAAGGGCGAGCGGATAATGGTGGAGTATGCCCATCCCAATACCCACAAGGAGATGCATATCGGCCATATGCGAACGCTCATCACCGGCGAGGCGCTGGCTCGAATCTTCTCGTACGGTAGAGCTCACGTTTTTCGGGCAAATTATCAAGGCGACATAGGTCCGCACGTTGCCAAGGCAATCTTTGGCGTGCAAAAACTGCTTTCCGACCGCGGAGTAACACTTGAAGATATAAGTAAAAAGAGCAACCGCGAGAAAGCGCGTTTCTTAGGCGAGGCTTACGTGATTGGGAATAAGGAGTACGACGCACACAAGAGCAAAATCGACGGGTTAAATGCAAAGCTTTACAGTAAGGTAGCCGATATAGAGGAAATCTACAAAACGACACGTCAATGGAGTTTGGATTACTTTGACGATCTATACAAGAAGTTTGACACAACGTTTGACCGACTCTTCTTTGAGAGCGAAGTTTCAGACTGCGGTAAGGCGATTGTCTTAAAGAATGTGGGGAAAGTCTTTGAGGAGAGCGAAGGCGCGGTTATCTTTCCTGGGAAAAAGTATGGTCTGCACAACCGGGTGTTTGTGACAGCTGCAGGCTACCCAACCTACGAGGGAAAAGACATATGTCTTGGATTTGAGCAGTACAAGGCATTTCCTTTTGACAGAAATATTCACGTCGTGGCAAGCGAGCAGACAGGGTACTTTCGTGTTGTGCTTAAAGCGCTTGAGCTTTTGGATCCGGAGAAGTTTAAAGGCAAAGAGCACCACCTTTCAATGGGCATGGTACACCTTGTAGGTAGAAAAATGAGCTCGAGAACCGGCGAGGTGCTAACAGTTGATTGGCTTGTCGATACAGTCAAATCAAGCGTTGCAAAGTTAATGGAAGAGGGGAGAATCAAAACGCAAGAACGGGAGGCGGTTACTCATGCTATTGCAATAGGTGCAATCAAGTATTCAGTGCTTAGGGTGGGAACCGGGCAGGATGTGGCGTTTGATATTGATAAATCGGTCTCTTTAGACGGCGATAGCGGTCCGTATGTACAGTACACTTTTGCACGCACACAAAGCGTTCTTGCCAAGATTAAAGTTCAAAGTTCAAAGATCAAAACCATAAATCAAAACGTAAATATATTAGAAAACGAAGAACTGCAGCTCTTAAGACTGCTTACTAAATTCCCCGAAGTCGTGCAAGAAGCGGCCAAAAGCTTCTCACCCAGCCTTTTGTGCATCTATCTTTTTGATCTTTCGCAAGCCTTTAACCTTTTTTACCAAAAGCACCCCATCCTTGAGAGTGCTAATAGTGGTTTTAGAGTGGCTTTGACCGCGGCTGTAGGCCAAACGATTAAAAATAGCCTCAATCTCTTAGGCATAAAAGCCCCCGAGCGCATGTAGATATATCAAACTAACTACAAAGAATATCATTTATACGGCTTTTTTTCGTATTATTTTACATCCTCCTTCGCAGAGCACCACGGCTTTGCTGTGGGTGAATGCGATAAATTTATGCTCTGCTTTGGCGGGATGTTCGCCCCAACGGGCGTTTGTTATGTACTACGGGTTTACCCGTGGGGCTCCATAAGAAAAGGCAGCGGTGGGGTAGAGAAAAACTCTCCTTCTCTTTGACGTCTTGGTTATTCAGCTTCCGTCGGGGCAACGACCGGACAGGTAAGCGTTCTCTCGACGCCCGGGATGCCGTGAATTTGACTCACTAACTAACAGATGGAGTTAATATCTGCTGCTTTGGCTAACCGGTTGAACTGCAGTCTATTTGGTTATTGGCAAGAGACGCGGGAAATGCTATACTGGATAATAACCTATAAAGATATATTATGATGCAGTTTCATAAGAAAATTCTCCAAAATGGCCTTCGCGTTTTAACTATTCCAATGCCTTCATTCGAAAGCGTTACTGTTCTTGTTATGGTAGGCGCGGGGAGCAGGTACGAAACAAAAGAAAATAATGGCATTTCCCACTTTTTAGAGCACATGGCGTTTAAAGGAACAAAAAAACGTCCCTCTGCCATGGCTATCTCAAGTCTTATAGACGGTATCGGCGGTGAATCTAATGCTTTTACCGGTAAAGAGACCACGGGATACTATATCAAATCATCTTCTAGCCATATAGAACTATCTCTTGATATTCTTTCCGACATGCTCCGGAACTCACTATTTAAGCCAGAGGAAATAGACAAGGAGCGAGGCGTGATACTTGAGGAGATCAATCTCTACGAAGATACGCCGATGCGCAAGATTGCCGACGAGTACGAACGGCTGCTCTACGGCGACACGCCGCTTGGCTGGGACATAGCCGGGGAAAAGGAGATTATTAAAAAGATTACGCAGGATGACTTCAGAAACTACATGAGTCGTCTGTACAGTCCACAAAACATTACAGTAGTTGTTGGAGGCGGAATTGAACCTCGACCTGCAGAGCAGTTAGTTGCAAAATATTTTGGTGGCATGGTGCCTTTTGGTATTGGGCGTTTTGATCCAATTGTTGAAGTTCAGGAAAACCCCAAAGTTTCCCTAAAGACCAAAAAAACCGAACAAGTTCACGTTGCCATAGGCGTACGCACGGTTGCGCTTGATTCTCCCGACAGGTTTGCGCTGGCAGTGCTTGCGGCGATCTTGGGCGGGGGAATGAGCAGCAGACTTTTCCATGAAGTTAGAGAAAAGCGAGGTTTGGCTTACTATGTCCGTACGATTTCAGATCACTATCAAGACTGCGGGAGCCTTGTTTCGATGTCCGGTGTAGACCCAAAGAGGGTAGATGAGGCAATTACCGTCATATTAGAACAGTATGATGGAATTTCATCCAGCCATTTGGCGGATCAAATTTCAAATGACGAATTAAAAAAAGCGAAAGAATACATTAAGGGACACTTAGTTTTAGAGCTTGAGGACAGTCGGGCCGTTGCGGTATTCTACGCTAGCCAAGAGCTTTCGGAAAAACAGATTGATAATCCCGATGATTCGCTACGCAAGGTAGAATCGGTGACGAAGGAAGACATAGAACGGGTCTCAAAGAAGTACTTAACTCGCAAGAACCTTAATCTGGCAATTATCGGGAATTTTGAGGATGGACAACGGTTTGAGAAACTGCTACAGTAAATACGTAACACGAGACACGTAACAAGTAACACGTTGTCGAAGGAAAAATTCGTGTCACGTGTGCCGTGTTACCTGTTACGAAATATGGAAAGAAGCGTAATATTAGTCAAGCCAGATGGCGTTCAGCGGGGGGTGATCGGGGAAATAATCCACCGCTTCGAGCGAAAGGGCTTGCAGCTGGTAGGGCTTAAAATGCTTTCCCTCGATGACGCGCTTTTGGACGAGTGGTACGCGCACCACAAGGATAAGCCGTTCTTTGCCAAACTAAAGGCCTATATGAAATCATATCCTGTTGTTGCTATGCTCTGGGAAGGGGCACAGGTAGTCGCAACGATTCGAAAAATGGTAGGAATTACACTCGCACGAGAAGCCGAGGCAGGTACTATTAGAGGCGATTTTGCCATGAGCCAGCAGTATAATCTTGTTCATGCCTCGGAGAACACCGAGATTGCCAAGCGAGAAGAGCAGCTTATGTTTACTCCGTCTGAAATTTTCCCCTGGAAAAAGACCGACTTTCCCCACGTCTACTTGGACGAAGAAATAAAATAGCAGGCGGCTTTTCCCTCAACTATATACGAGTTTCGCACTCCCTGTCATTCTGCCCGCTTCGCCCAGCGAGGCGAGCTTGTCCAGAATCGATTTTCGTTGTTAGATTCGGTAGTTTTGAAGTAGCTTCTAATTCTTTAAGCGCGTTTGTAATTGCCGTTTTTATTTGCTGTTTTACTTCCATTGCAAATATATTCTATCATAACCGGAGTCCTACGAACGAAAACAAACAATCATTTAAGTCTTTTTAAGCCTTGTTAAGGCTTGTTAAGTCTTGACAATTCCTTGCCACCACGATACGCTAATTCTAGCCTCAAAAGGGGACGCCTTTCAAGGCTATGCCGACGGCACGCGTATTTCCTTTTGGTCGGGGATGGCAGATTTGAACTGCCGACCTCACGGTCCCTGCCCGAAATGACTTGTCGGAGTGGACGGATTCGAACCGTCGACCTCAGCGTCCCGAACGCTGCGCGCTACCGAGCTACGCTACACTCCGAAAATTTACGGGACAGGCTTCTCGTAATATTTACCCCGTTTTCTGCTAAGTAGAATTTCGGGGCCGGTTCACTACACCCCGCGTTTTCCATTCTACCTCGTAAAAAAAAAAAATACAACCAATAATCGGATAGAGCAAAATCGTTCTAGTTGACAATTAGAGTTCTATTTAATATGCTAAGGAAGTAATGAAAAAACCCAGACTAACGAAGGAAAGAATAAAAAAGATTAAGACGCTAAGAAACCAAGGCTATAGTGTGCCCGAAATTGCAAAGGAATTAGGCATTGCCAAGTCAACGGTTTTCCGATACGTTGAAGGTGTAGAAATATTACCAGAATTTGTAAAACTGTGGTTTGGTAAAAGAGGAGGAAGCAGAAAAAGAAAAGCACTAAAAGAAGCAAAAGCAATCGAAGAAGCACAAGCAGCATTTCAGGAGCTTTCCAATAAAGAGAAGGCACTTTTTTTGTGTGCTCTCTATTGGGCAGAAGGAAGTAAGCGGGATTTTGGCCTTTCTAATACAGATCCCGAACTTATCCGTGTATTTATCAACGGATTAAGACAGGTTTTTGAAGTTCCTGACGACGATTTTAGAATAAGTGTACGGATTTATGAAGATTTAGATAAAGAGGAGTGTTTGTTATTTTGGTCAGAGGTAGTTGGTATACCGAAAGAGAAGTTTATTAATGTGAATATTTTACAGGGAAAGAAAAAAGGAAAGTTAAAGTATGGAATGTGTCGGGTGAGAGTAGCAAAAGGAGGCGATCTCTTGAAAAAGATTGCTGGAACGAATACAATTGTAGCAAAGCTCTTTGTCCCTATAGCTCAATTGGATAGAGCACCCCACTCCTAACGGGGAGATTCCCAGTTCGAGTCTGGGTAGGGACGCTTTTTTATGACCAAGCCCGATGTCATCCGCTTTTTAATTCTTCGCACCATTGGCAATTTTTTGCTTCTGTTTGCCCTTTTTGGCGTGTTTGCGACGTTTGGCCCGTCCCTTTACTATGAAGCGCGTTTCCGCATCGCTCAAGTACGAGGCGTGCGCTACACGGTTGTAGAAACCGTTAAGGAAAGCAAAAGGACACCACTTGGGGAAATCGTACAAAAGCGGCAAGGGCAAACTCCATCAGGCCTTGCAGCCGTGCTCGCCGGGCCAAAAGAGCAAATCCTCACACCTCCCGATACAACATTTAGCATTATAATCCCCAAAATCGGCGCGTCGGCAAAAGTTTTCCCAAACATTGATTCAAATAACGAAAGCGGGTTTCTTCCCATACTTTCCCAAGGTGTAGCGCACGCAAAAGGGACGGTTTTTCCAGGCCAGATTGGTAATATTTACTTGTTTGCACACTCAACGGATAATTTCTGGAACGTCGGGCGGTATAATGCTGTTTTCTACCTTCTTAAAGATATTGCTGTTGGAGACGATGTTGTTGTGTTTTTCGAAAACGTTCGCCACAATTACACAGTTGAGGAGACAAAAATCGTTGACGCAGAAGATGTCTCATACCTTATTGAAAGTCAAAGAAAAGAGGAGGAGCGGTTGGTACTGCAAACCTGTTGGCCGCCTGGGACAACCTGGAAGAGATTAATCGTCATTGCAAAACCGCAAAAGACTTCTCTTTGAGCTCAAAAATTTTTCAGGCGAGCCTCGCCTCTGGCGGGCCGCCCGGTACTACATGGAAACGGCTCATTGTGATTGCAAAGCCGCGTGCATAAGTTTGGGTAGGTTTGGGAAAGTTTGGGTAGGTTGCACAACTTAGCAATCTTATTAGTAGAATGCTATGTTTTTGGTGACGGTGTCGGTTGGCTAAACGACTCTATTCCCAAAAAGATGTTGACATTATTGTTTGTTACTTTAATAATGCCTGCTTCTATTTGCATCTCTTTAAGTTTTTGGCCTTGTTGGTAAATGACAAGCGTTTTTTGGATAAGGGAGATAAAATTCGTGTGCAAGGGCAAAACGTCAAAATTACCCGCTTCGTTTACTGATGAGATTGCGTCAGCTTCTCCTTGGAAAAAAATTTCCTCCGGACTTTTAATGTTGACGATAAGTACCTTGTAGATTGTATTTGCTGCCATAAATCGAAATAACAATTACTTTCTATATATCTCGCGTCAGCGAATATCCATCAAATATCTGATATGCATAGAAATTCATTGAAATACATTGTTTCTGATCTATATTTTGGTTTTAGACTCCGCCGAGGGTTGCTTGTTTTTCTGTTGCGTTTGCGGTTGAGCGACAGGCACCTGCGGCGCAGTCACGTTCATGTCAACTGAACGTGGTGTTGCTTTAATATCCGTAAGCTGTCCAGTTATTGGCGCTTGTGTTTTGGCTGTTGCAATTAGCCCTGTGTTTTTTGAAGGCGCCGCCGCAAACGCTTCAGCCATATTCCCAAGAAAGAGGAATTTGTCCGGATTTACTTCGTCGTACCTGCCATCCAAAATTGCGCGTACGTCGTTTACGGTGTCTTCAATCTTAACGAATTTGCCTGTTCTTCCTGTTTGATTTTCAACAGTAAAAAAGCTCTGCGTCATGTAGTTTTTTAACCGCTTGCTACGATTGTAGAGCACCTGGTCTTCGTGCGAGAGTTCGGCCTCGCCAATCAAAGAAACAATTCGGTCAAGTCCGACAGCTTTCTTTAATAGACTTTGAGTATCCAAGAGTGTTTTGTAATGGAGTTCGCCTAGTATCTCAACATTTACGCCCGATGAGAGCGAAGCTAAGAGATCAATGGCAGGAAATCTGCCTTCTTGGTAGACAGCGCGTGAAAGGACAACGGTTGAATCAAGGTAGGGGAATACCGACTGCACTCCGTAATCGGTTAGGTCGTCTGATGGCACGTAGATTGCTTCAAAGCTTGTTATAGAGTGTTTTTGCGTTGAGACAAGCCGTTCGTGGAACGAGGCCATCTCGGAGGAGAGGGTTGCTTGATAGCCCCCTTCCGACGGAATGGTATTCATAAGCGTTGAAAGCTCGTAGCCTGCCTGGGCAAACCGAAAGATGTTGTCAATGAAAAATAACACGTCTTTGTCCATGCTGTCCCGGAAGTATTCAGCTAAGGCAACGCCGGCAATTGCTGTTCTAAATCTCACTGCGGGGTTTTCACCCATACCGCCAAAAATAAGACTAACATCAGGCAAGACGCCTGTTTGCAGAAGGGCTTCATACAGCTCTTGCCCCTCGCGGACGCGCTCGCCAACGCCGGCAAAAACCGAAATATTTTTGTCTTTGGAAAGTGTGACTATGTTGTGAATAATTTCTGTAAGGATTATTGTTTTACCAACGCCAGCTCCTCCAAACAAGCCGATTTTTCCACCCCTTAGGATTGGGGAGAAGAAGTCAATTGCTTTAATACCGGTTGGGAGAATTTCTTTTGGCGTTCTTATGTGTGCAAGAGAGGGAACTTCTTCGTAAATTGGTTTTTTATTTGGCGCGCTAAGCGGTCCTTTGCCATCCTGCGGTTCACCAAAAATATCAATGATACGTCCAAGGACATCTTTTCCTACAGGAATTTTGATTGGCTCCTGGGTGTTAAGTACAACCGCGCCGCGGTGGAGCTTTTGTACAGGAGAAAGCGGCAGGCAGAAAAATGTGTTGTCAGATGCAGACATGTAAACCTCCATCTTAACAGATGGGTCATCAGCTGATATGAGGATATCATGCACGCGCGGCTTTGTGTTTGGAAACTCTACCTCGATGATCTGACCTTTAATGCTGACAATTTTGCCTTGATTATCCATACTTAGTTCATAAGCTATTAGAGGTTAGAGCTTAGAAAATAACTAGGCTCTAATAGCAAACCTCTCACAAACTGGTCACCCTCCCCATAAACTAATCCCTGCCAGTGCGTCGTTTTGCTTTTTGCCTAAAAGAAGACGCTTCAGCTTTTTTTCTTGGGCTTGCAAGCCTTGGAGATGATCGTGGATGTTTTCAAGCGCGCTTTCCATTGCCCTGATTCTTGAGGCGTGGCGGGCAAGCTGCGATTCGTGGACAGACTGCTTAAAAAGGGCACTGAAGATCTGCGATTCGAAAAACTGCAGTACCTTCTCAAGCGTTGGTTCAAAAAGAAACCTCGTTTCTACCTGCGGCTGTCCTTCCTCCTGTGTTGCAAAAGTCTTTTCGCCAGAGATAGAAGCCGCGGTTGGTGTTTGGTTGATGACATTGACAAATTTGCCGTAAAATACTGTCACCTCTTCATAGGGAAAGATTTGCGCAACAACCGGCTTTAAATCGTCAAAGATAATTTTAGTATCTGGAATTTCAAAGTACGTATAAGGCCTTTTAGTTTCTGTTTCTTTATAGAGCTCGCGGCCTAGCTTGCCAACAATACATATATCGCTTTCTCCTTTTGCAATAGTTTCTATAAAAAGCGAGAATGTGCGCGGCACGATGTCGCCGTAGAGCTTTGTGTTTGCAGAAAGGAGTACAGCGATTGATTTTCCGTTCTTTCTGGCAAAGCCCAACCCCGCTTCGCTTGATTGCTTTTTTTTCATAAGCAGGGCAATTTGCTGTTTATAGGAGCTTTTTACATCGTAAAAAACGTCCGAGATGCCCTCCAAAAAATCCCGTGTTTTTAACACGAGGCTTCTAACACCCTGCATTTTAATCACCGATATTTCTTCGTATGCTTGCGCTAGAAACCTAAAGCTTTCCACCGTTTCAATTTCCTGTTTTAGTTTGTGAGATTGCATATTGCGACGAGTTGATCTCTATTTTGAATGACTTTTGCCAGCACTGAATTGAATGACGGCTGCTCCAAAACTAGCTTAAAGAGCGTTTTTACTTCTTCTTTTTGGTATGCTTTTGCCAGGCTGTTTTTAAGTTTACTGTAGCCTTCCTCGTTTGGCTCGTCTATAATTTTTGCCCACAACAGCGCAAATAGCATAAGTTGGATTTCTTCCTCAACAATTAGTTCTCTTGACTGGTCAAAAAACTTGTAAATGCTGTCACCGGTTTTTAAGATGTCTTTTACAGAGGCTGTAAGTTCTGCGCCAAAGTGAGAAAAGTTTTGCATCTTTTCATACAGCGCCAAAAAAGACGTTAGCTCGCGGTTGATATCGCGCTTCATCTTGCTCTGCGTCTGCTTGCCAACTCTTGTTACAGAAAGCGCCGCGTTAATGGCAGGCCTTCTACCTTGGTAGTAGACGTTTGAGTCAAAGTAGATGTGGCCGTCGGTAATACCCATAAGATTTGTTACGATGTAGCCTGTAAAATCGCCTTCAACCGTTTCAGCAACAGGAAGACATGTAATGGATACTTCGCCTTTTTCTTTATGAACAAAGTTACCTGCTCGCTCAAGAAGCCTCGCGTGCGTGTAGAAAATATCACCTGGGTACGAATCGCGGCCGGGGAAGCGCCGTGCCAAAAGGGAAATTTCCCTATAAAATTTTGCGTGCGTTGAGAGATCGTCTAAAACGACAATGACATCTTCACCCTGGTCGCGGAAGTACTCCGCAACCGTCATTGCAGTGTAAGGGGTAAGGTAAATAAGGCTTGGGGAGTCAAAACTGCTTGTTGCAATAAGGACAACGCGGTTTGCAATGCCTTGCTTTTGGAAAAACTCCTCAATGCGCTTAATATCGCTTGTTTTTCGAGCAATGGCAGCGTACACGGCAACAGAACCCTGTTGTATTTGGTAGGCTGTTGCTGCTTGTAAAAACGCGCTCTTGCCTGTTTTTCGATCGCCAATTACCAATTCTTTTTGCCCCTTGCCAATAGGTATCAAAAGATCAACGACAGTAACGCCGGTGGTTAAAGGCCTGCTCACGCGCCGCCTTGCGGCAATGCCAAGGGGACGCTCGTCAATTGGTCGCTCTTCTATGTTTTCAACCGGCGCTTTTTGTTTGGCAACAATCGGTTCTCCAAGCGGATCAACCGTTGCGCCTAAGAGGTGTTTTCCAACAGGGATTGAGAGCAGCTTGTTTGTCCGTGTCACTTTTGTCCGAACCCTAACCGGCTCTTTGGAAAACACTAAAATCTCAACGCCATCGTGGTTAATGGTAAATACTTCACCGAATTGTCCTGTCTCAAACAGGACAATCTCATGGGGTTTGGCTAAAGGCAATCCATTTACGCCAACTATCGGGTAATTGACACGCTCTACAATGCCAAACTCGCCGATTGTTTCTAGATAATGGTTGAAATCGTTCATAGAACAGAAAATCCGAAATTCGAATATTGAATATCGAAACAATGTCAAATATAAAATGCTTCAAACATTTGAATTTTGAACATTTAGATTTGTTTCGGATTTCGAATTTAGGATTTCGAATTTAGAAGCTTGAAGTATCTCGAGCTTCTTGCGTAGCGAGTAATCTTGATACTTTCCATTTGCGCCAATAATTGCTCCACCTATTATATGCGGATTAACGGTAATATCTAAAAGGAAGGCTTTTTTGCAGTTGATAAAGAGCCAGTCAGCAATATTTTCGACTTGCTCAACTGTTGGGTCAAAGGCAATTGTCATGCCAAGCCTTGGCATGTTGTGTATAGTATCCTGTATGATTGTACTCAATGTTTTCAGTTCATTAACCTTTAGCGATAGGTTGTGTCTTTTTGCAAGCTTTACAAAAACAGTTTTTTGATGAGGGGAAAATACCGTATTAAGCTTTTCTTCAAGTGATTGCTTTGTATTAAAAACTAAGACGTCAATCTCTCTAAGTGATTGACTAAGCTCTTTTGCCTGTTCAACGGTTGTTGCAAGCATACGACATTCTTCTTGAGTAAACATATACTTAAATTCGAATATCGAAACACAATTAATCTCTATGTATTTCGCGTCAGCAAATTTCTATTGAATATCTGATACTCAGAGATATTCATCGAGATTCATAGAGATACATTGTTTCGGGTTTCGACAGACTATGTGTCGAAGGCTCCTTGCTGTTTTGCCTTTTCGAGTGCTTCGAGAATTAGCTTTTCGTGCTTTTCCATGGGAATTGCTTTGCCGAGAACATCTTCTGCGACTTTGACAAGCATTTTTTGGATTGT
>JACQKQ010000019.1 GCA_016204465.1 Candidatus Levyibacteriota bacterium | reverse complement strand
GCTGGACAATCTGCAGCCCTGGAAGTACTTGCCAAAAAAGAAAGAGTTATTACGCTTACCGGGCTTAAAAATGTTAGGTTTGTTCCCGAGGATGTTACCATCGGTCAGGTGGTAGAATACCACGATGAAAACATGCAGCAGGCCGGAAATAAAGTTACAGGCCGTGTATCCGTAACATGCGATGGTAAGGAAATCATGTCTGCTGAACAAATTGAAGGAACTGCAATGCCATTAGGCCTTCTAGTAAAAGTTTTAGCAAGGGCAAAACGAAATCTTGAAAGCTAAAATTACGCAATTCCGGGTACGGGGAACGTGAGGGAAAAGTTTTTGACCTCTTTGGCAATCTTGAGCAAATTTTTATTCTTTACCACTCGCTCTCGGAAACCCCGAAGATATGTTGTCCGTTCTTCTTTTTCTGTTGGGAGTTTTTCATTTTTTACCTCGTCAATGACTCGTTTAATCCACGCTGCGATTCTTTTCATATCTTTTTCTTTCATGCCACGCGTTGTTATTGCGGGCGTGCCAAGCCGAACACCGGACGGGTAAAACGGTGAAGCAGGCTCATCAGGAATAGTGTTTTTATTAAGTGTGATGTGCGCAAGATCCAATGCTGTTTGGGCAAAAATACCGCCTCCCGGGCCAAGGATTGGAGAAAGGTCAACAAGAATGAGGTGATTTTCTGTCCTGTTACCAATAAGAGTAAAGCCTTCTTTTTTAAGACTTTCAGCAAGTTCGACTGCGTTGGCAACGATTTGATGCGCGTACTTCTTAAACGAGTTGCTTGATGCTTCCAGAAGCGCAACAGCAATAGCAGCAGTTTGGTGGTCGTGCGGCCCGCCCTGAAGGCCTGGGAAAATTGCCTTGTCGATTTTTGCCGTAAGATCTTTGTCTTTTTTTACTCCTTTTTCCGTTACCATAATCATACCGCCTCGCGGGCCGCGAAGCGTTTTGTGGGTTGTTGTTGTAATAATGTGCACATGCGCAACAGGTGAAGGGTGTGCTCCTGCCGCAATAAGCCCTGCCACATGGGCAATGTCTGCAGCTAAGTATGCGCCTACTTCATCTGCTATTTTGGCAAACTTTTCGTAATGGAACGCGAGCGGATGCGCAGTCCCGCCAACCCAAATAAGTTTTGGCTTGTACTCCATTGCTAATCTTCTAATTTCGTCGTAGTCAAAAAGGTCGGGCAAACTTCGCTTAACACCGTACTGGACACTCCTGTGATAAATAGCCGTTGCCGACACCGCTGCACCATGCGTTAAATGTCCTCCGGCAGTAAGTGCTTGCCCCATAAATGTATCCCCTGGCTTTAAGGTCGCCATGTATACCGCAAAATTTGCTGGAGATCCGGAGTATGGCTGGACATTTGCCGAGACAACGCCAAACAACTTTTTCGCGCGTTCTTGCGCAACTATTTCTATGGTATCGATGAATTCATTGCCTCCGTAATAGCGCTTCTTGGGATACCCTTCCGAATACTTATTGGTGAGAATTGACCCCATCGCTTCCATGACGGGCAAAGAGGTGTAGTTTTCCGAGGGAATAAGTTCTATGCCTGTCTTTTGGCGCTTTTCTTCGCGCTTTACAAGCTGGTAGATTTGTGGATCGTCCTGCCTTAAGTGCTTCATTAACAAGTTAATACTATCAGTAAATTTAAGGATGTCAATACCTTGATACTAGCTTTCATTCTTTTCGTAAAAGCCACCCGCCACTGTTAAATCTCCCTTGAGCATGGGATGCGGATCATAATTTTCGAGTTGAACATACTCCGGCCGGAAGTCATCTATATCCTTGAAGTCTTGGGTGAACGAGACTTTTGGAAATGGCTTTGGCGCTCGTTTAAGCTGCTCTTTTACCTGTTCGATATGGTTTTCATAAATATGCACATCGCCAAACGTGTGAATAAACTCTCCCGGCTTGTATCCGGTTACTTTTGCTAAAATTATTGTGAGCAGCGAGTAACTTGCGATATTGAAAGGAACGCCAAGGAATAAATCCGCGCTGCGTTGATAGAGTTGGAGTGAGAGTTTACCATCGCGCTGGCTAATCTGAAACATATTGTGGCAAATGGGGAAACGGCTTGCATCTTTATACGTTGCCATTGTGTACAAGTATTCTGGATTCCATGAAGTTACAATAAGATTTTTGGCATCCGGGTCTTCTTTGAGTTCTCTTATGACAAACCGCAACTGATCAATGGTGTGCGTTGTACGTGTTGGCCACCTACGCCACATTTCTCCATAAATTCTCGGTAAATTCCCCCACCGTTTTGCAAATTTACTATCGCTTCTTATCTTGTCAATAAACTCTTCTTTGGAAAACTTTGAACTTTGAACTTTGAACTTTGAACTAAAATTTTTCTTGAGAAAAATTTTATACGGATAGTCATCCCAAATGTGCACGTTATTATCAACAAGATATTTGATGTTTGACTGCCCAGACATAAACCAGTAGAGCTCGTGCAAAACCCCTTTCCAGTAGACTTTTTTTGTCGTAAGCAGTGGGAATCCGCCAGCTGGCGGACTTTGTGAAAGATCGTAGCGAGTTTGCCGGCCGAATAAACTATATAAAACAACATTCGTCCCGCGATCAACCTTCCTTACACCTTGATCTAACACTTCTTGAAGCAAGTCTAAATATTGATATTCCTGATGTTTCATCATTCGTGTCATCCTGCATTTCTTTCATCCCAAAGCGACCCATCATCGGAAGAACTCGCCGCTTTTGCTTCATTGTGTCCGTGATCGTATCCATAATTGAAAAACAAGCTCGCATCAACAGCTCTCCGTACACCACCCGCTTCAACTACAATGCGTGTTGGTTTACCTTCTTCTCTTAATATTTCTGCGACACAAACCTTTGCATCTCCTTCTGTTGGGAGAACACTTTGATCTTCTTTTTCCCCATTAGGCTGCGTAGCACCCCACTGACGGAAATCACTCCATGGCATTTGAATATAATCGCCTTTTTGCATAGCTTGCTCCCTATCGTAACCCTTTACACCTCTTGATACTTCTAAGAAATTTCTACCGACTTGTGCTGGTGCTGCTTTCTCACTCATAGCTAGACTTGTTTTTCTTTTTTCTTGGTTGTCACTTGGCCCCCTTGCCACCTTTAGCGATTCTACATTAGCAAAAAGAACGAAAAACTACAATAGGTATCTGATAGAATTATGCTCGTGGGAAAAAGAAAGATGAGAAAACATTTTAAAAAGATTTACACTCTCAAAACTCCCCCTTTGAAAGAATATCTTTATACCCAAACTGGAAGTGTACCCCTTAATATAGCCCAAACTGACAGAATTTCTTTTTCTGTTCTACGAAACACAAAAAAGAGAATAAGAAAGATAGAAAATATATCCTATGAAATAAATATTAATGACAAATGGGAGTGGATCGTGAGGTATGATGACCATGGAGGAAGCGGATCACTTCATCGTCACTTCCGGGTATCATTAACTGATGATAGAGAGGTAGAGTCAGATGCTGGCATTAAAAGGTATAGCAATAAAGACTTTGAATTAACCTGGGTTTGTAATGATATCAAGAAACATTATATGTTATTTAGATCTAAATTTCTTAAAAATATAGGGAATGAACTCACACTTCTGATATAACTATGCTAAACTAGATCAATATGTCAGATCTCTTAACTGCTCCAAGAGGCGAATTGATTCAGTTGATTTATGAACTAACAGAGAGGATTGAGATTTTGGAAAGTGAACTTGCCAG
>JACQKQ010000020.1 GCA_016204465.1 Candidatus Levyibacteriota bacterium | reverse complement strand
TTAGCTTAATTTGACTATCCATAACATTGATTTCCGATGATAGGGTTTTTTTCTGCGCTTGCGTGTCGGTAAGTTTCTTTTCAAGATCACCAATCTGACCCTGCAAATCGCTTAGCCGCTCTTGATTAGGGTCGGGTGTTGCTGTGGGAGCCGTTGATGCAGAAGGTGTTGCATCTTCTGCAAAAACTTGAAGGTTACTTAGAAAAAATGTAACGCCAATGCTAATTGCAAAGATGAGAAAAACATATATCTTCATACGATATTCCATAATTCATACTTCTTAATTCCTAATTCTTTATTTAAGGTAGCGAAGCACTGCCAGTAAACTTGAAAACACGCCTAAGACTATTGCTAAAAGAATTTCTGCGCCAAGTACCGATACAATAAACAGTGGAGAAATGGGAAAAATAGGAATCGCGCCTAAAAACGATTGCAAAAACGGCGTTGAGTACCAAAGTAAGGCGATGGAAAACAGCCATCCGAGGATTGCTCCGACAATGCCGTAAAACATACCTTCAAAAATAAACGGCCATCTTACATACCAGTTTGTTGCCCCAAGCAGCTTAACGATTTCTATCTCATCTTTTTTCTGGGCAATCTTAATACCAATAAGAATAATCATAAGAAAAATGGAGTCAAAAAGGAGCACCGTTGTCATTGCGATGCCAATCTTTCGCAAGGCATCGGTCCACGATTGCAGCTTGCTGACAACTTCCTTTTGATACACAACCTCTTTCACAATTGCAGAGCCTTTAATCATTGATGAAATCTCTGCTAAATCTTCTATCTGTTTTGCCGAGATTTCAAATGATGAAGGGAGAATGTCTGCGGTCACAAATTCCAAAAGCAGCGGATCGTCCTTATTTTGCTCTTGGTAAATCTTCAGTGCCTCTTCTTTTGAAACGTGGCGGATTTCCGAAATTTTTCCCGTTGCGAGAAGCTGCTCTTTTAATCCGTCAATATCTTCTTGTTTTGCGTCATTGACAAAAAACGCGGTCACCGGTGGGAGTGATTCAAAATACGCAATAATTTTAACGCTTCCCGCAACGAGAAACGTAAAAAGAGAAATAACAAAAAACGTCTGCATAAGTATAAAAACAATTGCAAACGCCCGGTAGGGCGAGCGTTTTATGTGATGCCAGGCTGTTTTAAGAAACCGCATATTTTCCTTTCTTCTGATCTCTTACAAGCTTACCTTTTTCAAGGCCAATAACGCGCTTGCCTAATGTGTTGACAACATCAACATTATGTGTTGCCATAACCACTGTAGTCCCCTTTTGGTTTATCTCAACGAGCAATTTAATAATATCGCTGCTTGTCTTTGGATCAAGGTTGCCTGTTGGCTCGTCAGCAAGCAGAATTTCGGGAGCCAAAACAAGCGCCCGCGCAATCGCAACGCGCTGCAGTTCTCCTCCGGAGAGCTGTATTGGAAACTTCTCTTTTTGTTCTTCAATGCCTACCTGTGCAAGCACTTCCTCAACTCGCTTTTTTGCCTGAAGAAACGAAACGCCGGCGACATCCAAAGGTAAAATAGTATTTTCAAAAATTGTTCTATCCAGCAAAAGCTTGAGATCCTGGAATACAACGCCGATTTTTTTCCGTAAGTGCGGCACTTTTTTATGCGGGAGTTTTACCAAGTCAAGATTCCCAACAATAATACTCCCTTTTGTCGGCAGCATCTCTCGAATAAGAAGCCGAAACAATGTCGTTTTTCCCGACCCTGTGGGGCCAACTACAAAAGCAAATTCCCCTTTTTCTATTTTGAGGGTGATATCTAAAAGTCCTGCGGTGCCGATATTGTACGTCTTGGAAACATTTTCAAGGGTAATCATTCAAGCACCTCCAAACGGCCAACGTCCATAAGCCATCCAACGTTTTGCGCAGCTTGCGTTTCCCCGTTTACTTTTACTTTTCGATTAACGAATAAAGAGAGGTCAACTATAGAAGATGTAAGGTAGACGTACTGGCTTTCTCCTCCTTTGCGCTCTAGATGAAACTGACCTTCACCGTCTTTACCGCCTTCTTTCAGAACTCCTTCTGTTTCATCTCTAAACGTTTTGAGGTCGTTCGATCCAACAATCATGCCTTTACTAATTGCCATTTTGCTACTATTATTTTGTCCGCCCAAAGAAACAGATGTGCCAGTTTGACGAGAGAGGAAATACCCGCTCCCAACACCCAAAAGGATAACTATAGAAAAAATAATAAGGACATTTCGAGTAAAAAACGATGTGGTATTCATGTTTTTAAAACTCTGTAAAACTGGCTTCTCTTCTTCGGCAGGTTCCATTAGAATGTATTATCACCTCCTGCCCGCTGCTTAGGCGGACACCTTTCTAGTAAAGCATAAAAAACGTCTTATGACAAGCTCCGCAGCTCTTCTTCAATAAACTTATCAAGACCGCCGTTAAGCACATTTTCTGTGTCAGACGTTTCATATCCTGTACGAAGATCCTTTACCATATGATAGGGATGCAAAACGTATGAGCGGATTTGATTGCCCCAACCCGGCGTTTTGTAACCACCCTTGAGCTTGACTTCTTCCCTTTTTCGTTCCTCCTCTGAAAGTACCCATAGCTTTGCCCGCAAAATCTTGAGGGCATTCTCTCTATTTTGCCCTTGGTAACGCTCCGCTTGCGCAGTAACAATAATCCCGGTTGGCTTGTGTCTAAGTCTAACGGCAGACGACACTTTTTGGACGTTTTGGCCTCCATGTGAGCTTGCCCGGTAGAATTCCCACTCCAAATCGTCTTCTTTTATGACCACCTCTGAACTTTCTTCTATTTGCGGCAACACTTCAACAAGAGCAAACGATGTTTGCCGCAATTTGTCTGCATTAAACGGAGACTGCCGAACTAAACGATGCACCCCTGCTTCCCATTTAAGCATGCCATACGCATACTGCCCGTCAACGCTTATAACAACGCTTTTTATCCCCGCTTCTTCCCCTGGAATTTCTTCGATCACCTCAAATGTCCATCCCTTTTTTTCAATAAACCTTGTATACATGCGATAAAGCATTGCCGTCCAATCCATTGCTTCAACTCCTCCTTGACCAGAGTGAATTGAAAGAATCGCGTTACAAACATCGTAGGGGCCTGAAAAAAATAGGAGCTGCTCAAGCTTGTCAACAAGCCCACCTGCGCGCTTGTAATCGCCTTCAGAAATATACGCTTGCAACATCTCAACTTCCTCAATTTCTTTCTGCAAAATTGAGAGGTCTTTCATTTTTTGCGCTGCTACTTTGTGGTCTTGCCAAAACGAAGGGTTTGCTGCCTGTGCTTCAAGCTCCCGCACCTTTTTTCGCTTCTCGTCAATACTTATTTTTGTTAAGAGTTTTGCAGCTCTTTCTTTGACATCATCCATAGTAAACATTCGTGGCCAAGGCTTATTGTCCAGCTTTAGATCAACGCGGATTTTATCCGTGTCAATCCTTAAAGGCTTTATTTTTGATTACACGGAACAAAAAAAATCTGTGTAATAAATGGCTTTGAACGTATGTCTGTGCAACGGAGTGTATATTATATCCCATCGCAGATTTTCTTGCACATTTCTTTTGCTTGGTTGCGAGGATAATTTTCAAGTGATTTTATGTCATTCAGCACCTTTTGTATTTGCGGCGACGATGAAGCAATTTCTACAATATTGATCTTTTCAACCTCCTCTTTAATATCCTCAAATTTTTCCTGGAGCATTTCTTTTGGCTGCGGCAGCGAAAGTTTTACTTCTGAACGTGCGCCCGCGACATCCTTTTTTATCGAGGCAACCGTTGGTGTGGTTTGTTTGAAAATATATGTATTGGCATAGTATGCGCCAACACCAAGGAGAACAAGTAATGCAAATGCCGCAGCAGCAATTTTCTTTTTATCCCACTCCTCCTCTTGGACAGATTCTTTCACAGCCTTATTGTAGCACAGATTAAAAATGCTTCTTCACATATTGGTAGGTTGTGGCAAAGAAAACACCAAAAAGAACAAGAATACCACCAATAATAAGATTTGTTGTTGGTTTTTCTCCTAAGATTGGGATTGCCGTCGCAGCACCAGCAAATGGACCGACATACTGATAAAATGCTGCGGTAAAGGCTGTTGTTCGCTTAATACCAAACTGGATTAAAAAGAACATAAGCGCAGACGATATTGCGCCCAAAACAAAAACGCTTGTTGCACCGATTATACTTACATTTTCTAACGCTACGGGGTTAATGTTGTACTCGATTGGTAAAAAGAAAATAAGGATAACTGCTGTCATGGCAAAATTAAAAAAGCTTGTCGTTGTTGGGGAATATACGTTAGTAACTTTTTTTGAAATAACCATGTAGATAGACCATGCAATTGTCGCTGTTAGTGTAAGAATATTACCTAGCGGTGTACCAAATGTTGTTAAATCAGCGTTTTGAACTGACTGTTCGAAAAGAAAAAATATACCAATAAAAGCAATGGTTGTGCCAATAACTTTTTCAAATGTTATCTTTTCTTTCAAGAAGTAGTAGCTTAGTAGCAATACAAAAATGGGTGTAAATGAGTAGATGATTTGCGACATTATTGCGGTGGTGTATTGAATTGCAATGCTAAAAATAATGACATTCGCAGAGAAAAAAATTGATTGTACGACAAGCTCTTTTACTCCTTGTCTGGAGATGCTTTGCTTTTTTTGTGAAAGAAAAAAAGGAACGAGAACAACTAAGGCAATCAAGAAGCGAATTTCGGTAATAAAAAGCGGCGGCATTTCCCGCTGTGCGAGTTTTAAAAAAAGCGGACTTTGTCCGCCGATAAACCCTGCGAGAAGTAATGCGAGCAGTCCAAGCCACATATTATAGAAATGATTTTACCTTTTTAACAATGTGTTTTGCGGAAATGCCGGCGGCATCGAGGAGTTCGGCGGATGTACCGGAGGTGGAAATGTTTGTGACTGCCATTTTCACAACTTTGGTTTTCGAATCTGCGAGCGCTGCTAGAATAAAATCACCTAATCCTCCGTGTTCGAAATGGTCTTCGACAGTAATTACTAATTGTTTCATTGTTGCATTGCTCGATTGTTGTAAGGTTTTTCTGTCGATTGGTTTAACGCAGTAACAATCAATTACACGAACATATATTCCATCATTTTTGAGCATTTCGTAGGCCTTCAATGCTTCGTGGACTGTAATGCCGCATGCTGCAATCGTGAGTATATCTTTTTTTGATTGCCGCAGAATTTTTGACCCGCCAATGGGAAATGCTTCGTCTAAGTCATAGAGAACTGCTGTTTTTGGGCGCAAAGTGCGAAGATATGCTATGCCTTTGTGGGCAACAAGCAGGGTTAAAAGTTTTGTAGTCGAAACTGCGTCTGACGGATGTAAAACGATTGAATCGGGAAACGCGCCAAACATCGCGATATCCTCCAAGCCCATTTGCGACGGGCCGTCTTCGCCAATAGAAACACCGGCGTGCGAACCGACAAATTTTATATTTCCTTTCGATATTACGCTCATGCGGATTTGGTCAAACGCGCGGGTTAAAAAAGCGGCAAAAGTGGAAACGAATGGAACTTTTCCCATGGCCCAAAGCCCTAAAGCAACGCCAACCATATTTTGTTCGGCTATAAAACACTCGATAAACCGGTCGGGATGGGCCTTTTTGAAATCCTGCGAGTAGGTAGAATTTTTAACATCGCCATCAAGCGCAAAAATAAACGGATTGTTGTCTGCAAGTTTTCCCAAAACTTCTCCATACACCTCCCGTGTTCCAATCTGATCTCCTATTTTGTAGTTAAAGCGTAGGCGCGGGGAGACTACATCCGGCTCAGCCGGATCGTGAGCGACCAAAGCGTCCGACCGAACAGCAGGGGCTCTCAATTTGAACCGTAGTCCATCATCAACCTCCCCAAGCTCTGTGAGTGCTTTTTCAAGCTCCTCCCTTTTGAGCGGCTTGCCGTGCCACCCTTCCTTGTCTTCAAAAATTGATACTCCTTTTCCTTTAATAGTTTTTGCAATAATAACAAATGGCTTTTCACTTTTATTGTTTAATGCAAGATTAAAAGCCCGATCTATTTCTTCAAAATTATGCCCATCAATTGCCAAAACCTCCCAGCCAAAAGCATTAAGCCTTTGAATATATTCTTCTAGGTTGTGGCCAAACATAGTCTCTTGGCTTTGTCCCAAACGGTTCACATCAATAATTGCAATGAGATTATTGAGTTTGTAATACGATGCAAAATTCGCCGCCTCCCACACGTTTCCTTCCGCCATCTCCCCATCACCCAAAAGCACATATACTTTTGGGCAATTTCGAATTTCGAATTTCCGAGCGAAGCGAGAGTGCTATTCCTGCTCCTACTGATAATCCTTGCCCCAATGATCCAGTTGCTACGTCCGCAAACGGGAAGCGAGGATTTGGGTGGCCTTCAAGGATGCTGCCGAATTTTCGAAGAGTCTTTAATTTATTAAGAGGCAAACCGTAAGCTACCGCGAATAATGCATATAACAATGGCGACCCGTGGCCTTTAGAAAGAATAAATTTGTCATTGTTCAGATTCTTTGGGTTTTTTATATCGAACCGTAAATACTTATCAAAAAGAACCGTGCATATATCCACCGCAGATAAAGCGGTCGTAGTATGACCGGATCCTGCTTCTGTAGTAGAAATAAGACACCATTTTCTAATGAGTTTTGCTTTATCCTGCAGACTTTGTAGATTATGCATAGTCCAATTTTACTTATTTTATTCTTGTGTTACAATAGCCACGATGAAACCATTTGATTTTGTCTATCAAATTGTTGCCAGCATACCAAAAGGAAAAGTATCAACCTACGGCCAAGTTGCAAAAATGGCAGGAGTAACGGCTCGTATTGTTGGCTTTGCCATGCACGCAAATAAAAATCCAAAAATTATCCCCTGCCACAGAGTGGTGAGCAAAAACGGCGAACTTACCGGTTATGCTTTTGGTGGAACGGCAAAAAAGAAAGAACTATTAGAACGTGAAGGCGTGAAGTTTCTATCCAAGGAAAAAGTAGATATTGAGCAGTCACTTTACCAATTTTAGCTTCTTAACAATTTCTAAAAGCTTTTTTGAAAATATGATATGCTATAGTTGTTAGTTTTATGCCGCCCGGAAATCACATCCTAAAATTTAGGGCTATATCATCCCTTCGTATTTTTATCCTCTTGCTTTTTGTCGCAACTCTAGCTGCCTTTGGTTTTTATTATACACAATCTCTCAATCTTAAACAGAACGTTGCACATCTTACCGCATCAGAATCGGATACAAAAAAACAGCTTGCTGCAACAGAGAAAGAGCTAACCGCACTTAAGAATGAAAATCAATATGTGGTAAATCAAGAATTAAAAGCAAAGATAAAGAAAATCGAAACAACCTACAAGGGTGCTCAAACTACGTACGAAAAACTAATGGACTTAGGACTTCTTACGAAAACAGAAAAACAAGACGAGCTTTTTGCAGAAATCTTAAGTCTTCTTGCAGCGCAAAACTATGCTTCGGCAGAAGGAAAGCTTACAACATTAACAAAACAGATTGATGATGAGCTTGCAAAAACTTCTCCAGCTACAAGCATTGCAGTAAATGTACCAGTTAATAATACACCTCCAGGATCAGGCTACAACAGACAACAGGTAAAAACCGATATCGGAACGTTTTTAGTTGATATTATTTCAGCAGACCTTTCGTCAACAAAAGTAATTGTTGATACTGCGTCAGACGGCGATTGTCAAGATAACTGTCCAACACTACCGCTTGCCACCTATGTCTCGAGAAACGGTGCATTTGCAGGAGTAAACGGATCGTACTTTTGCCCTGCCGAATACCCAAGCTGCGTTGGAAAAACAAATTCTTTTGACACGCTTTTAATGAATAAAAATAAAGTCTATTTTAATTCTGATAACAATGTTTATAGCACCGTGCCGGCGGTCATCTTTGGAGGCGGATGGGTACGGTTTGTTGGAAGATCGCTTGAGTGGGGCAGGGATACTGGTATTGATTCAATGATTGCCAACCAGCCGCTTGTCCTTGCCGGAAATAATGTTGCATTTGGAGGAGATGGCGATCCGAAAAAAGGCAGCAAGGGTTCTCGGAGTTTTGTTGCGAACAAAGGCAATACCGTATATATTGGAGTTGTACATAACGCAACGGTGGCAGAAGTTGGATACGCGCTAAAAGGTCTTGGGCTTGACAATGGGCTCAATCTTGACAGCGGCGGCTCAACAGCGCTGTGGTCTGGCGGCTACAAGGCAGGGCCTGGGAGAAACATTCCAAACGCAGTGTTATTTGTACGAAAATGAAACGACTATTTATTGTTCTACTTGCTTTAGCTTTTCTTCTCTCTTCTTTCACGATGGTTAATGCCGCAGGAAAAAAAGTGACGCCAACACCTAAAAAAACAATAACCTCGCAGCAAAAGACAACAAAAACTGCCAAAAAACCAGTAAAGCCTAAAAAACAGACAAAAAAGAAAACAACAAAAAAGTCAAAGCCCATT
>JACQKQ010000017.1 GCA_016204465.1 Candidatus Levyibacteriota bacterium | reverse complement strand
CACACCGCCGCTTCCTGTCATTGCGCCGCCGTATGGCTCAATTGCAGAGGGACTATTGTGTGTTTCTGCTTTGCCGTTTATTGCGTATCCGTTGTAGAAATCCATAACGCCGGAGTTGTCAACGAAAGCCGAGACAATGTGTTTATTGTATTTGAGCGCTTCTTTTTTAATCCGACTCATCAGTGGCTCTTTTTCCTTACCGTCAACAATAAGTTTTGCCTTAAAGGTTTTGTGCGCGCAGTGTTCGCTCCACGTTTGCGCTAAGGTTTCAAGCTCCAAATCTGTTGGATCGCGCTTTATTTTTTGAAAATATCGTTGAATTACTTTCATTTCCTCCAAATTCAAAAAGAGTTTGTCTTTTGAGACTGCCAAAAGCGCATCATCGCTCATTTTTCGAATCTGAATCACAACCGTTTTGCCAACAGCACCCTCAATGAGCAGTGTTTTTGGTTCTTCAACGACAACATGTTCAATTAATGGATTGTAGAGCCGGATTTTTAAGGCAATTTCCTCTCCAATTGTTCGGTCTGCGACACCATGGAAGATATATTCCCAGCTTGCGTCAACTGCTTTGAGGTTTATGCCAAGATCGCCTGCAGCCTTGCGAATTGATGCGACTTCGGGGTTCATGACACCCGGCTTGTAGGCAATTTCAATAACCGTTGCTTTATTGGTTGGAAATTCTTTGTTGAGGGTGTAGCGCTGGTTTATGCGTTCGTGGAGGAGGTTTTCTGCCAATAGGTTTGCTTGTTTTTCGCCAATACCTTCCAGCCGATATACTTTGACAGTTTCGACTTTTTGTACACCGGAGAGTTTGAGCATTTGCTTAATGTCTGACAAAATGTCTTCAGCTTTTCCGTCTCTTCCGGCTGTTTGCACCCGAATCTTTTGTAACATACGAATTTATGCGAATCGAAATAGTCCGAATGTATGCAAATATTAGGATGTATTCGCAGTATTTTTATTCGAATACATTCGCATTACATCCCGCCAGCCTATATCGGTGCGATAGTGAAGGTTATTACCCTCCACCTGTATCGTCGCCATTGCGCCGTAGGCGCGCACACGCGCTTGGACAATGGTTTCGCCCTCTGCAACGAGGTGGAAAATCCTGCCTCCGTTTGCAAAAAATCTTCGACCTTCTCTTTTAATACCAGCACCGTAAATACTTATTCCCGGCAGTTTCATCGCAGCTTCCAGTCCAAAAATTTCTTTGCCTTTAACCGCTGAGTAGTCGGTTGGATACCCACGCGAGCAGCCGGCAATACTTATGCGAACTTTTCCATCAAGCTTCATTGCTACATTGTTTAATTGTTTCATTGTTACTGCTTCGGCGATTGAGAGATAATCTGTTGTAATACTTGGAAGTATAACCTCGGCTTCTGGATCACCCCATCTTGCATTAAATTCAATAATCTTTACTCCGTTTTTGGTAAGCATACCTCCTAAATAAAGCACTCCGGAATATGGACGTTTTTCCTGTTCCATACCAACCATAAAAGGCCTGAGTATTTTTGCTTCGATGATCGCAATCTCTGCAGCAGTAAGAACACCAGCTGGCGCAACGCAACCCATGCCACCAGTATTTGGTCCTTTATCGCACTCATACACTGTCTTATGATCCTGCGCAACGCTCACAATCTGATAATTTTTCCCATCGCACATTGCAAAGAGCGAAAACTCTTCACCAACCAAACATTCCTCTATTAAAAATGTTTCGCCCGCTTTGCCAAACTCGGCCATTTGTCGTATGGCAGCAACTGCTTCTTTTTTATTCTCGGCGCGTATTGCGCCTTTGCCGCCTATAAGCCCTGAAGCCTTTACATAGAGAACTTGCTCATCGAGTGAATGAACATATTTTTCTGCTTCTTTGTGATTTGTGAACGATTTAAAGTGGGGAACGGGCAAATTATATTTGACCATAAATGCACGTGCCCATTTTTTATCCCATTCGATTTGGGAAGCTTTTTGTGTTGGGCCAAATGTTTGAAAGCCTAATTTTTTAAACTTATCAACGAATCCTTGGCCAATTATATCGTCTTGAGGAACATCAACTAAATCTATTTTTTCTTTTTTACAGACATTAACAATGCCGTCAAAATCCATCATGGCAACGCTTGGGTAGTTTTTAATTTTCTTATTGGTAAAATCAGTGAGGCCATTCCCAGGCGTCATAACGACGTTGTTTACCTTTTTGCTCTTCGCATAGGCTTCTGCCAAGGCATGCTCTCTCCCATTTGAACCGATAACTAAAATATTCATAAATTGCAAAGTTTCATTAAGCCTTTAACATATATCTGGTTTTCCTGTTTTTTGAGCCTTGCATAAAGCGACTCGATTGTATCAGAAGGTAAGATTTTTTCAAAGCACCTGCCTAACACTTTACCAAAGTCAAATTCGTGCGACAAAAAATGGAGCGTTGAACCTGCATACGTAGCGTTTTGGTCAAAGAAGTTTTGCATTGCTTTGTCTGTCATTTTTCCTCTATTCCAGAGCGCATTAGTACCATCGGGATTTTTTACTACGCCATCAATAGTATCCGGAATAAGCCCGGGGTGAATATTAAGTATGCGGTTTGAAAAAGCATCAATTACATCGTTTTGGATAATCTGTTTCCATCCTGCTAGACAAACGTAATCAATATTGTTTTTTTGCAAAAGAGGCAAGAGATTTTCTTTTTTTGGGCAAAGAGCAATCGGGAGATGGTTTTTTTTCGCGCGGGTGAGTCCGAAAGCATCTTCTGTGTCGCTTATGACAATTGCAATCGTTGCATTAATTTTTTTATTTTTAACTCCGTCAATTATGGCTTGCAGGTTGGTGCCGGTGCCTTTGTTTGAAATTAACACTGCAAGGTTTTTCATCAGACGTCAAACTTTATGTTTTTTTCGTTCTCACCAATGTCGATTGGATATTTTCCGGTAAAACAGGATGTGCAAAAGACATCTTCTGGCAATTCGGTTGCCTTAATAAGCCCTTCGTATGACAAGTAATAGAGCGAGTCGGCGCCGACAAATTTTTCTATTTCTTTAACAGGCATTTTTGCAGCAATGAGCTCTTTTTGTGTTGGTGTATCAATGCCGTAAAAGTCAGGGTATTTGACCGGAGGAGAGCTTATTAAAAGATGTACTTCCCTTGCGCCTGCATCCCTAATCATTTTTACTAATTTTTTTGTTGTTGTTCCTCTAACTATTGAATCGTCAATAACGACTACTTTTTTGTCTCTTATAACCTCTTGAATTGGATTTAATTTCATTTGAACGCCTCTATCTCTAAGCCTGGGATCTGGCATAATAAATGTTCTGCCTATGTATCTGTTTTTCACCAATCCAAACTCAAAGGGAATCTTAAGCGTATTTGCGTATCCGACGGTTGCTGGAATAGCTGAATCAGGAACAGGAATAACGGCGTCAGCTTTAATTGGATATTCTCTTGCAAGCGCTCTTCCTAAATTCTCCCGTACTTTATAAATTCTTTTGCCCAAAAGCATGCTGTCAGGACGAGAGAAGTAGACAAACTCAAAGATATCTATTTTTTGATTTGGTTTTGCGAGCTGATAAGACTGCAGCCCTTTTTCGTCAACAACCACCATTTCACCCGGGTGTACGTCTCGCAGATACGTTGCATTGATTGTATCAAGAGCGCAGGTTTCAGAAGAGAATACATACCCTCCGTTGAGTGTTCCAATACAAAAAGGCCGAATACCGAAAGCATCTCTGACTGCTGCGATCTTATCTTTTGTCATAATCAATAGACAAAACGCGCCTGTAAAAAGCGGAAAAGACGCTTTGATAGCGTCTTCAAGTGTGTGGCCTTGCTTTAAGTGCCACTTAATTGCAGCATACATGTGTTCGGTGTCGTTATAGCGGTCGGTTGGGACGTTTTTCTCTTTCAGGAATGCTGTGAGCTTATCGAGTCTTGGCAGATTGCCGTTGTGCGCAACGACAAGCATGTTGTCATCAAAATCAACAACCGGCTGCGTATGCTGGAAAAGTGATCCTCCGTATGTCGAGTATCGGTTATGGCCTATTGCCATTGAGCCTTTCAGTTTTTCTAAATTTTCTTCGGTATACACCTGTGTCACAAGTCCCATGGCCTTATGGGTTATAATGTTTTCTCCTGTTGAAGAAGAAATGCCGGAGCTTTCTTGTCCTCGATGCTGGAGTGCATAGAGGCCAAAATGGGTAAGCCGAGCAGCCTCAAGCCCACGGCCGTATACCCCAAACACCGCACATTTTTCCTCAATACTATCTGTGTCCAATCGCATTTTATCCATGTATAACACCTGCCTTTTTAAGGTTTTTTGTGATTCGCTTGGTGGGGTTTTGTGAAGTGTCCGGGATGAATGTTTTCCCTGTAATTCGCTCATAAATCGATTGGTACAGCATGCTCATGTTTGCGATAAATGCAGGCGGCATTTTTGGAGGTTTTCCTTCACCCTTATAGCCACGTTCTTTAAACCAGATTCGAAGCGGTTCTTTATCATAGCTTTCTGGTTCGAGTCCTTTTTTAAATCGCTCTTTATAGGTAGCTTTCACCCAATACCGAGATGAATCTGGTGTATGTATTTCGTCAATGAGTAGTAATTTATCATCCAAAAGCCCCATTTCATATTTGGTGTCAACTAAAATCATTCCCGCTTTATCTGCAATTTTTTGCCCTCTCTTAAACAGCGCAAGCGCAGCTTTCTTCATCTGTTGCCATGTTGCAGGCGAAACAATTTTTCGTTTCATAATTTCTTCTTCTGTGAGTCGTTCGTCATGTCCTGTTTCTGCTTTTGTTGTTGGGGTAATAACAGGTTTTGGAAGTTTTTGATTTTTTTGCAAACCTTCCGGAAATTTTATACCGTAAATAATTCGTTCTCCTTTTTCGTACGATCCCCATATTGATGTATCGGTAACTCCAGTAATATAGCCTCGAACAACCATTTCAATAGGAATCAGCGTTGCATTTTTGACAATCATTACATTTGGATCGGGAACTGAAACAAGATGATTTTGTAAAATATCTTTAGTTTTTTGAAACCAAAAAGCAGACAATTGCGTGAGAACCTGTCCCTTAAAAGGAATGTGTCCAAGGATTTTATCGAATGCGGATTGTCTGTCGGTGGTAATAAAAATACGCTTGCTTGTCCCGCGAAGCCTTGGCGAAGTGGGATTTAGAACGTAGCTGTCACGGACTTTACCTTGATGCTTTTTCCCTAAGCGTGGAATATCTACTGTTTTAATAACATGTGGAATATGTAAAATTATGTTCTTTTTATCAATCATTTCTTCTCGTCGATATAGGTTTTCCAGCCTATTTTTTCTAGTTTGTCTGCTTTTTCCAAAACCCCGTGCGCTAAACTTTTTTTATATTCGATGAGTTTCTTTTCAAGCGCCTCGTTGCCCGTTGCTAATATTTGTACTGCGAGAATGCCTGCGTTTTTTGCGCCATCAACTGCAACCGTTGCAACGGGAACTCCTGGAGGCATTTGCACTGTTGCATGGAGCGCATCAAATCCATGCAGAGCGCCGCTTTTGAGTGGTACACCAATGACGGGCAGCGGAAAATGGGCAGCAACAACACCGGCCAAGTGCGCTGCCAGAGAAGCACCGGCAATGATAATTTTGACACCTTCTTTGCGGGCTTTTTCAACGTAGGCGGTTGTTTTAGCTGGAGACCTATGAGCAGAGGAGATAGTCATCACATAGGGGATATCGAATGTTTCCAAAACCTTTACCGCCTCACTCATAACAGCTAAATCAGAATCAGACGCGGCAATAACTGCAACAAGTGCTTTTTTCATTGTATTTCCTTTAGCAATTTCTCGCAAAACTGTTTAGCAAGACCAATATGCGTTTTTGGATTAAGTAACGTTTCTACCTCTTTTTCATTAAGAATGTGCATAATTCTTTTATCATGCAGCAAAAGATTCGTCAATGGATTATCCTCTCCCTTTTGTATCGCTTCCCACGCTTGCATTGCAATTTCGCGCAATGCTTCATGTAGTTCTTGTCGATTGCCGCCTTTTTTAACAGCAGCCAT
>JACQKQ010000018.1 GCA_016204465.1 Candidatus Levyibacteriota bacterium | reverse complement strand
GTAAAAACCACTACGCGCAAACTTTAGAACAGCATGAAGCAAACAAAGAAAAATTCGGCCTCTAACTTTTCTTTGGGACGCCTTTGAAGAAACGGCGGGGAACTCTCTTGATATGCTCTACAATTGAACCGTTTTGATGTGCTTCTCCATTTGTTGTTTTTTCTTTCGACGCAACATCTTCTCCCTCTTCTTGCTGTATCGCATCAAAGCTTTCCTCTTCCTCAAGCATCTCACTTAGCTCTTCAATGCCATCGAGTCCTTCTTCTTTGATGGTCTGCAGAATTTTTTTGCCCTTTTTTGTTGTGAGGAAAAACACGATACCTGCGCCAAACAAGGCACCGAGTAAAAACGTGCTTAAATGCCCGCCGTTATTATTGTTTCTCATCGTCTTCCTCCTTTATATTCTTTGAACTTCCGGTGCGTGATTTTCTCTTTAACAATCTTGTTATAACAGAACCTGCCTTTACCCCTGCGACGAGTGCAGAAATGGTGGTGATTGGGCCGGAAACGCTTTCTGTTATAAGCCCAGTGTCGTCAAGCACTTTATTTGCCTTACTTACAGTCTGTCGAAGCTCGCGGAGAATAAAAAACACTTGGATACCAAGCACAACAAGAAGTACTGTCAAAACAACAATCACCAAAAGCAATACCGCCTGGGCAGTATCAATCATAGTATTACAACGTTATCATTGCAGGCATTTTCTGTCAATCCTTCAATTTTATTCAGGATTGATCCTGAGCGGGCTTGTGGCGAGCGCAGTCGAACCAATCGAATGGATCAAGCGAACAATCTAGCTCAAATCGCTGCAAGTTTATCTAAATCCTAATAAACATCGGCCATTGGTTGTTAAGGCATTTTTGAAACCCTAACGTTTCAAATAAATGATCTCTTTCGGTAACTGCTAACAGTTCATACACGTTCTCGTGTTTTGCACGGTCTAAACACGCTTTTAAAAGTTTCGTTCCAATACCTTTGTTTTGATATCGAGGAAGAACAATCAACGAGCGCACCTCTGCCAATTTTTTGCTATATATTTCAAGACTACAGCATCCAATAACTTTTCCATCTTCAACCCAGACAAAAAAGCTGTCTATGATCTCTTTAATTTCGTTTTTGGATCGAGGCAGCACTTTCCCTTGAATTGCTGCAAGATTGATCAGTGAATGAATTGCCTGAACATCGACTGATATAGCTTTTCTAATCATAATAATTTTCCTTTCAAAAGAAAAAGTAACAGTGCCTTCTGGACATGCAGCCTGTTTTCTGCTTCTTGGAAAACAACTGATTGCTGTCCATCAATTACTTCTGGTGTTACTTCCTTGCCTCTATACGCCGGCAAACAGTGCATAAAAATTGCATCTTTTTTTGCTAGTTTCATAAGCGCACTGTTGACTTGATATTCTTGAAAGATTTTTACCCTTTCCTCTTTATCTGTGTCTCCCATGCTTACCCATGTATCAGTGACGACAACATCTGCATTCTTTACTGCTTCTTTTGGGTTAATTGTCTCTGTAATAGAAGAACATTCATTTTTTAACCATTTAACTTTTTGCCGCGGCCGCTGCCAATTGTTAAATATTCTCTGTAAGGCTTTTACTTTATCAACAATTCCTTGATTCATCCAAAAACCTTTTGGCGATGCGCAAGCAAACGTTGCGCCGAACATTACCGAACCAATACACAACGAGTGTGCAACATTATTATCACCATCGCCAACATACGCAATTTTCAAACCTTGCAGCTTATTCTTCACCTCCCAAATTGTGAACAAATCAGTAAGCGCTTGACACGGGTGTTCAATGTCAGATAAAGCATTTATGACTGGTATATCTGCATACTTAGCATAAAGTACAAGCAAGGCATGGTTGTGGTTTCGAATGGCAATAATATCTGCCATACTCCCAATCACCTTCGCAACGTCCTTGTCTTCTTCCCTAACCCCAATACCAGTATCTCTCGGATCAAGATACACAGTATTACCGCCAAGCTGTGCCATACCAATCTCGAAAGAGATTCTTGTCCGCAGCGATTGCTTTTCAAAAATAAGCGCCAAAGATTTTCCTTTCAGTAATGGCTCATGAACGCCTTTTGCTTTAAGCTCTTTTTTAAGCTTTTTTGCCACTGCAAAAATTTCCCAAATTGCTTTTGTTGATAAATCTGCTATCGATAAAAAATCTTTTTTCATAACGTCCGAAAAATACTATTGTATCGTTGACTAGACAACGGTACAATAAATCTGTATCTTATTAAGACCGGCGTGTCATACCTAGTACACCTCCGAGGTGTATTGCTATTGGCACATCGGGAATTATTACTTCTTGCTTCCCTTCTTTTGATTCGCAAGCTTCATTTGTAAGGTATAAATCTCTGTGAAGCCTGGACTAGCATTCACATTAAATTTATAGCCTTCGCCCACATTGAATGATGTGTTATCCAAACCAAACAACGATTTCATGGCAACGATATCTACTTTTCCTTTAAAAAGTTTAACCGTTACCTCACCCGTAACTTTTTCATTAACCCAATCATTAAATGCATTTATTGCCCCCATGACTGGATCAAACCAAAGTGCTCCATAGCAAAGATAACCCCATTTCAGATCCAACGTTGCCTTTAACTCGTTGAGTTGTCGGGTACACACGTATTTCTCCAGTGCTTTATGCGCCTCAATAATTACATGTCCCGCCGGCTGCTCCCAAACACCGCCATTTTTCAGCCCGACTAATCTATCTTCGAATACGTGGACAACTCCAATACCGTGTTTACCAGCAAGCTTATTGAGCTTTATAACGAGCTTTGCCAAGCTTAACTTTTCTCCGTTTAACGAAACAGGAATACCTTTTTTAAACTTAAGCTTAACCAGTTCTTCATTATCAGGTGCATTTTTCGCAAGAGTATAAGTGGTTAAAAACCGTTCGATTGGCGCAATCTTATTTGGCTCTTCGATTTCGCCGCCTTCCCATGTCATACCCCACATGTTATCATCAACGCTATACGGAAAATCTAAAGAAGCAGGAACTGGAATATTATGTTTTTTTGCATATTTAATCTCTTCGTTTCTGTCCATGTTCCACTCTCTAACTGGTGCTATAATTTTCATTTCCGGATCATGCGTTAAAATGTATCCTTCAATTCTAACCTGGTCGTTACCTTTTCCAGTACAGCCGTGTGCGATACAATCAACTCCCTCTTTTTTAGCAATTGCAACTGCAATTTTACCTAAAATTGCCCTTCCCATCGGACAGGAAAGATGGTAGTCAGCTTGATATGATGCGTTTGCTTTAATGCCTTTTGCTAAATATTCATTCGCAAATTCTTCTTTCACGTCTAACGAAATTGCTTTTATTGCGCCAAGTTTGAGCGCTTTTTGTTTTATAGCCTCAAGATCATCGTGTTGTTGGCCAAGATCAAGCGTTAGTGCAATTACTTTTGCTTTATAATTGTCCTGAATCCACTTGAGCATCACCGATGTGTCAAGCCCTCCTGAATATAAAAGGAGCACTTTCTTTACTTCGCCAATTTTTGCTTCGTACGATGCAACTTTAACGTAACTTGTTTTACTTTTCATTTTTTTCACCCCCCTTCGCCCTCCGTAGCTTTAGCGTAGGAGGGCTTCGAAGGAGCAGTCCCCCCTTTATTTTTCCGTATGCATCTCGAAAGGGGACGCCTTTTGAGGCTAAATCAAGTGCTTTTTCTGTTGCGTATAAATCATCTGTCATTGCATTTTTCAGAGCCTTTTCGTTTGGTGTGATATTGTTGATAAGTACATATGCTGCTTTCAAACTATTAAGCGTGATCTCTAAACTTTCCACCAATGGCTTTTTAATGTCTTGTAAATCCCTGTTGTAACCAGAGACAAGATTTACGCTCATGGAAACAATTTGCGTGTAATTACTCAAAACGATATGCACTTTGCTTCGTAAAAGCTCTGCCACATCAAGGTTTTTCTTTTGCGGCATAATGCTACTCCCTGTTGTGACCTTTTCTGAAACAGTAAAGAAGTTAAACTCACTCGTTGTAAAAAGCATCATGTCTGCTGCAAATTTATTTATTGTTAGAAGAATATTGATCAGCGATGCTAAAATAATTGCCTCGAATTTTCCTTTTGCGTTTTGACAATACAATGGATTTTCTTGTACTTTTGCAAATCCCAAGAACGCAGCTGTGTATTTTTTATCTAATTTGATCGGCACGCCATAACCTGCAGCTGACCCTAACGGCGATTGATCTATTAGATCATATGCTGCTTTTACTACGTTCGCATCGTCCTGAAGTGAAGATATAAAACTTCCTAGCCATATACCAATTGTTGACGGCATTGCTTTTTGCATATGCGTGTACCCTGGCATTGCTATATTTCCATAATTTTTAGAAAGCTCCTGAAAAGAATTGATGAGATTTTTTAAGTTTTTTTGAACTTCAGTAAGCATCGCTTTTTCGTATAGCCGCAATGCGGTAAGTACTTGATCATTTCGTGACCTTCCTGTGTGAATTTTTTTACCAACGTCTCCATACTTTTTCGTTAAGAAGTTTTCTATTTTTGTATGAACATCTTCATCGCCGTGTACTAAAGTAAACTTCCCTTGTTTGTATAAATTAAGAACCTCATTAAGACCTTTTTCTAAACTTTCAAGTTCACCTTTACTTAAAATGCCAATTTTGTAGAGCATATTTGCATGCGCAAGCGAGCCCTGTACGTCGTAGACAACAAGCTTTTGGTCCATCAAAAGATCGCCGCCCGTTTCAAAGGCCTCTATAATCGGATCAAACTTGTTTTCTTTGTCCCACAATTTCTTCATATTTCTCCATCAAAAAACCCTTGTCCAACCACCAACAATTTGATGATCGTACAAGGGTTCTGCTTTGCAGAACGGTGCCACCCTTTTTTGACTTCCTAATAAAAAAACCGCCTTGCGGCGGATACAACTGAATTATTAGAAAATCCTCATTCAGTGCTCCGTTGCCGACACACTTTGCAAAACTTTACGGTTAGCTCCCGTCGTAGTAATTCCTTCGACCATGCTCAGGATTTCTCCTACGCAGCTTGTCTACTGCGGTAGACTCCTGCCTCGCCTGACGCGAGTCAAGGCTGGCAAACGCATTTGATTAAATTGTAAATAGATTATATACAGAAAAATTTCAATTGTCAATAGGAAACTATAGGTTTATTTCACCTGTATGTGCCGTTCGACAACGGTTTCTTTGCCAAAACGGTTGACTGCCTTGACAGTAATTGTCGTCTGGCCTTCAAAGACATCGAGCTGTTTTGTAAATCCTCCATCTTTATCAACTGACACCGCATTATCGTTGACAAATATCGTTGCATTTGGATCGGTATCGCCTACGACTTCCACAGCATCGCCTGTGACAATCTTGCCCTCTTTTGGCTCATCAATGGAAAGTGGTGGGTTCACAATGGCATAGCGGTATTGAAATGTAAGATATGCAACTAAAGTGAAGAGTAATGCGCCTATAATAATAACAGTTTGTTGAACACGAATCCGTTGCATTGGGATGTCCTGCTGCCGAGCAAAACCGTCGGGAAGCACTTTATACAAGGCTTTCTCATCAAACTCTCGTCGAAACCACGCCATGGTTTCTCTTTTTGGCAGTCCAAGAAACTCTACATAATTTCGAACAAATCCTTGCGCGTAAGCACTTGATGGAAGATTGCGATACTCTCCTTTTTCTATAGCAGATAAAAAGTTTGTCCTAATTTTTGTCGCTTTTGAAATCTCTTCAATGGTGAGTCCTCTTCTTACACGCTCATCACGGAGGAGTTGACCAACCTTAATCATAAAACCTAATATCGAAATTACAATTAATTTCTATGTATACCGCGTTAGCAAAATTTCTATTGAATATCTTAAATTCATGAAGATTCGTTGAAATACATAGAAATACGTTGTTTCGGATTTATTATTCCGGCTGCTGTGTTGCAAAGTATTCTTCAGGATTCCTAACAAGCACGTCCCGCGGTTTACTGCCCTCCCCATGGCCAACAATCCCTGCTTCTTCTAACTGATCTAAAATGCGCGCTGCGCGAGCATAACCAACAGACAATCTACGCTGTAAAAGCGATGCAGAAGCTCGGTCGTACTGACAGACAACTCTAATGGCTTCTTCAAAAAGCTGGTCGCGTCCGTCAGCTCCTGTCCCAGCCATTGCGCCTGCTTTTTTAAGCAGCACCTGCTGCGAAGTTACTTCTTCTGTGTACTCGACAACCGGCGTTTTTTCTTTAAGATAATCAACGAGCTTTTTAATTTCCTTATCTGATACATACGTCCCCTGTATACGTGATGGTTTTGCTTGATCTGGCGGAATATACAACATATCCCCTCTTCCTAAAAGCTTTTCTGCACCCGGCGTGTCAAGTATTACCCGTGAGTCAATCATGGAGGACACATTAAACGCAATGCGACAGGGAATGTTTGCCTTAATAAGCCCTGTAATAACGTCAACCGATGGCCGCTGCGTTGAGATAATCAAATGAATACCTGTTGCCCGTGCCATTTGCGCCAAACGCGCAATTGAATCTTCAACCTCAACCGGCGCAAATGCCATAAGATCTGCTAACTCATCAACAATAATAATAATGTACGGAAGCACTTGAAAGCCGGAAAGCTCGTTGTAAGCGTCAATATTGCGAACACCCTTATCGGCAAAAAGCTTGTACCGCCGATCCATCTCACCCATTGCCCACTTAAGCGACGAAAGAATCTTTTCAACCTCGACGATAACAGGCGTGAGAAGGTGCGGGATTCCATTGTAGCCGGTAAGTTCAACCCGTTTTGGATCAATAAGAATAAGTTTTAGCTCCGATGGGGATGCGCGAAACAAAAGTGACGCAATAAAGGCGTTAAGCATGACTGATTTGCCCGAGCCTGTAGTGCCGGCTATTAAGACATGCGGCATTTTGGCAATATTGGTAACTATTGGATTTCCCGATACGTCAAGCCCTAAAGCAACAGTCAGTTTAGAGCGGTTTTTTTGCATTAATGTTGATGCAAGCATAGTACGCAAGGTTACTACTTCAAGCGAGCGGTTTGGAATTTCGATACCAACCAAACTTCTTCCTGGAATTGGAGCTTCGATACGAATTTGTCCTGTCGGTGCTTCGGTTGCAAGCGCCAAATCGTTTGACAACGAGGTAATTTTTGAAACTTTTGTTCCCAGCGCAATTTCCAGGGCATACTGAGTTACTGCCGGACCAAGGTTTACCTCGACAACACGCGCTTCAATACCAAAACTCTGCAGGGTTTTTTCAATAACTGCAGCTATGCGTTTAATGTCTCCACGGTCTGCTTTCTGCGATGGTGCATCGGAAAGAATTGATAGCGGCGGATATTCCCAGATATCGGTTGCCAGCGGATTTGCAACGAGTTTGTCGGAGATAAGCAAAGGCTCTTTTTTAATAATTGTCGGATTAACTTCCCGTGTTATTGAACCAGCATGTATACCAAAGTCTTTATTGCCTCCTCTTATTGCCATTTGTTTGTCTTTAACAACCATGTGTTTACCTTTTTTAAACATAGACAGCAGTTGTTTTGGGAAAATACGATATGAATTTTCAAGGGCAAAGGACAATCCATGCACAATGTCATCAACTGATGTATTGAAAAAAACAACAATACCAATAAAAAGTCCAGCCAAAAAAATAAAATAACTTACTGCAGGAGTGAGAATGTCGGAAAAAACAATAAATAAGTACGCACCAACTTGCCCTGCTTTTGTGAGAGTAGCTAAAGAAACAAAGAAAAGCAGAAAGCCTAATGCAACGTGCGCCTGGGACAAAAAGATACGAAGACGTAAAAAGAGGAATCCAAAGAAAATAAGGACAAACGGAAAAAGAAACGATAGGGGTCCAAAACTGCGCAGTAGCAGGTCGTTGGCTGCAACCATCACTTCTCCGTTTTTATTAAATGAGAATAGGAAAAAGAGTCCGCTAAACAAAATTCCAAATGCAAAAACCGTGTAGATCGTTTCCTTACGAAGTTTTAACTTAAACCCACGTCGCCGATACCTTCGTCGTGCCATATTTACTTATTATATAGACTAAATCAAATAAGAACAAGCGAGAATAAATTACTTTTTACACCTCAATCACAATGGGTAGTACTAGGGGTCTGCGGCGGAACATCCTAAAAATTAGCCTCTCTGCTGTTTCGCCAATCATTTTGCGAATATGGATCCAGTTGGTTACCCTTCCGTGCCTACCTCGCAAGACCGATTGAATTGTCTGTTCAAGTTTTTTATCGAAGCGTTTCTCATCAAAGACAACGCCCCTGACAATAATGTCGGGTTTTCTCGTTAATTGTCCATCGGATACGTTTACCTCAACTAAAATAATAACAATCCCTCCTTCAGAAAGCTTCTTTCGGTCACGCAAAACAAAGCCTTCAATCTCTTCTCCAGATATTTCATCAACATAGACGTTATCTGTTTTAATAATCTGGCCAAAGGCAGCGCCACCTGGATTAAAAAGTACTTCTTGACCGTCATCTAAAAGCAATACGTCGCTTTTTTTGTAGCCTTGCTCTTCGGCAAGCGTGCGATAGGCAACCATATGTCTGTATGTGCCACCAATGGGAAGCATTTTTTTCGGTCGGAGCAACTGCATTATTTTTATAAGATCATCAGCGTACCCATGACCGGACACGTGCAGCATGCCCCCCATGTCTGAATACAATGCACGCGCACCACGACGCGATATTGTATCAATAAGCGAGTATACTGCAGTCTCATTGCCAGGTATTGGATCCGAAGAAAAGATAACAAGGTCGTTTTGCTCAAGCCGTATTTCGCGAAGATCGCCATTTGCAATCCTGCTCATCGCGGAGTTTTCTTGCGCTTGGCTTCCTGCAACAAAAAAGAGGAGTTGGCTGTCATTGTATAGCTTTGCATCTTCTATGGGAATTTCAAGCCCTTCAGGAAGTTGCATGTACCCTAAACTTTGCGCAACATCTTTTGCCTTAAGAAGCGACCGGCCAACAAAGCAAACGTGGCGATTGTACTCCTTTGCTATTTGGATGATTTGGTTTAGCCGCGAGATATTTGACGAGTATGTGGTGACAATCACTTTTCCTTTCGCTGCCTGTAATTCTTTTCTAAATGTATGTGTGAGCTCCATTTCTGATGGTGTTTTTCCTCGGCGTTCTGACCCTAGGCAATCCGAGAGAAGACACAATACGCCTTGCTTTGCAACCTGCTTGATTTTTTCAATGTCTGACGGCTTCTTGTCAAATGGTGTCTCGTCTATTTTAAAATCGCTGCCGTGGTAGAAATTGCCAATGGGTGTTTGGATAAAAATGTGTGACGTATCCGGAACCGAGTGGGTAATCCGTATAAACGTCGCGGTGAATTTTCCTATATGCACTGTCGGTTGTGCAAACGATACAGTCTTAACTCGAAAATTCACACTGTATTCTTTAAGCTTCTCATTGGCAAGCGCTGCAGTAAGCGGTGTAGCGTAAATAGGAAATGGAAAAACCTGCTTTCCGGCAGGCAGGAGTTGCGGTAAAATATACGGAAGCGCGCCAATATGATCTTCGTGGCCATGGGTGAGAAGCATTCCCAATATTTTCTTTTTTCGGCCAGAGGTCTTCGATCCTGAGGCCTCAGACCGAAGGGCCGATTGGCCTTTGACGGACGTTGCATTAATAAGGTAAGAAATATCTGGCAGAAGAAGATCAACACCAAGCATTGTTTCATCTGCAAAACCGATCCCGCAGTCAACGATGAGTATTTCGCTGCCGTACTCGTACAGGTACATATTTTTTGTAACGTCGCCTATACCTCCTAAGGGAATAAATGAGAGTTGTTCGTTCATTTTCTAAAAACTGTTTTCTATGATAAAAACTCCTTTATATTTTGACTTGTTATTAAAACAGACTGCGCTTTGTCTTCAATAATTCTCCGGGCAGTTTTACGACACATCGTTTCTATAGTACGTTCAAGACTGCGAATTCCAGAATCAAAACCAAGCGGACGAATAATTTCAGGCCAAAGCGCGGGATCTATTGAAATTTGATTCTCATCAAGTCCTGTTTGTAGCCGTACTTTTGGAAAAAGATAGTCTTTGCCTATGACTATTTTTTCGGCATCCGTATATGAGGGCATCTGTAAAATTTCAAGTCTGTCAAGAACCGCTGTTGCAATATTGGTAGTATTATTTGCTGTTGCAACAAAGAGAACCTCGGAAAGATCAAAAGGGTAATCTATGTAATGATCGATAAATGCTCTATTCTGCTCTGGATCCAAAAGTTCAATGAGAACTCCCATAATATCAGCTCTTGCTTCTTGGGAAACCCTATCAAGCTCATCAAGAAGGATAACGCAATTTTTCGCTTTTGCGTGCATAAGCCTTTTCACAATTATTCCCGGTTCTGCATCAGCGGTAGCTCGAGATTGTCCTCTAAGCGTCCTTGCATCGCCGAAACCGCCGAATGCAACGCGCTCAAAATTGCGCCCTAAAGCCTGGGCGATTGACAAAGCAAGCGTTGTTTTTCCTGTTCCAGCAAGCCCAATAAGACACAAGATAGGCGCTCGCACAATACTGTCTTTTCTTCCTTTTTGTATATTCAGCATAATAAGCGCTAAATATTCAATAATTCTGTCTTTAACGCTCTGCAGGCCGTAATGGTTTTTATCTAAAATTTCTCTGGCAGATTTCAGATCCAAAAGATCTCTTGTTTGGCTCTCCCAAGGAAGATTAACGACCCAGTTAATATACGAAGCTGTATTCTCGTACTCAATAATATAGTTTGGGCTTAAGTATCCTGCGCTTGCCCTAAGTAAGGCCAACCGTTGAACGCGCTCGATAAGACGGTTACGCAAATCCTTCAAAATAGGCGCTTGCTCAACCTTTTCTCCAAGTCTTCTGATCTGGTCATTTGACTTATCTTGAACACCTAGAGGCTGTTGGACTGGTGGAAGAGCACCACTATTTTGCAATGAATCCATACCTTAATAATAGCAGAAGTAATAAGAGTATCAAACGTGTTAGAAGTATCACAAGCTAATTTCCCTTTGATACATTTGATACCTTTTCTACTTTGATACTTTTTTGTCTAGTAGTGTGGTTTTCTAAATCGGCCGCGACTTCTGTCACGACTTCCAAAACCCGGTTTGCCCGCTTGTGCTCGTTCTCTACGAAATTGCCTAGCAAGGGGGTGTAAGTCGTGTTCTGGTCTCTGTTGCAAAGGTACACGTTGCTCTTGAGTCTCACTAAGTATCATTGATAAGTTCACTCTTCCTTGCTCGTCAATTTCAACTACTTTTACTTTTACCTTCTGTCCAACTGCGACTACATCGCTTGGGTTTCGAACAAAACCGGCAGACGACATCTTTGAAACATGTACCATACCCTCTTTTCCAGGTAAAATTTCAACAAATGCACCAAACGGGAGAATGCGTTTTACTGGTCCTTCAAATGTTTCGCCGACAACGACTTCGCGGGTTAATCCACGAATAAAGTCCGAAGCTTTTTGCACTGATTCTTCGGTTGCGCCTGATACTGTTACAATCCCGTTGTCTTCTACATCAACTGTTGCATTGGTATCTGCCATAATACCTCGAATGACACGTCCGCCCGGGCCGATAACTTCACCAATTTTTTCAACCGGGATTTGTATTTGTGCAATTTTTGGCGCATATGCCGATACCTCTTGTCGTGTCTGCGACAATACAGCAAGCATTTTTTCTAAAATAAAAAGTCTTCCTTCTTTTGCCCGGGTAAGCGTCTCTTTAACCTGCGTAATTGTCAAACCTGGGATTTTGACATCTAATTGTATTGCCGTAATACCCTGTTTTGTACCTGCAACTTTAAAATCCATATCTCCTGAGAAATCTTCAAGCCCCAGTATATCTGAAAGTATTAAATAATTTTCGCCTTTAGCTTGCGCTAAAGATCCTGCTTGCCCTAAGGGCTGAAGTGACGAACGTGACATCATCCCCATGGCGATTCCGGCAACTGGATTACTAATCGGTACACCAGCATCCATCAGTGCAAGTGTTGAGCCGCATGTTGCTGCCATAGAGGTTGAACCATTTGATGAAAGAATCTCAGACACAACCCTGATTGTGTAAGGAAATGCGTCTTGCTTTGGTATAACCGATAGTAATGCACGCTCGGCAAGTGCGCCGTGACCAATTTCCCGTCTGCTTGGCACGCCCATCCTCCCTGCTTCTCCAACAGAGTAAGGCGGCATCGAATAGTGGTGAATATAACGTTTTGATTCCTCGCCTTCCGCCGATTCAATAAGCTGCTCAAGTCGTGGGGAACCAAGTGTCACAACAGTCAACGCCTGTGTATTGCCTCGCGAAAAAATTGCAGACCCATGCGTACGAGGCAACACAGAAACCATGGCAGAAATTGGCCTCACTTCATCTATTTTTCGCCCATCAGGACGTTTTCCGCTGCGCAGAATGGTGTCTTTGATTATTTCGTAGAATACCTTTTCAACCGCTTTTGTAACTATACCCTTATCTACACCTGACTTAGGATTTGCGGTGTACTCGTCTTCAAAAATTTTCTCAATAAGCACTTCTGTTTCATTGCCTGTTGCCTCTTTTTTTGCTCTAGTCGCAACAAGCGATGCGATATCTTGTCTGTATGTTTTTTCAATACGAGCGGTAAGTTCCAAAACCTTTACATCTGGATACACTTTTTCCTTTCGCTGGCCGACTTTTTCAGCAAGATCTTCAATAAACGCAATTATTGCTCTGTTCTCTTTCTGCGCTTGCTCGATTGCAGAAAGCATAATCTCTTCGGAAACTTGCGATGCCTCTGCCTCAACCATGACTGTTTTTTCCCGTGTTTGCGAAACCACCATGTTAAGCTCTGAAAAATCAAGCTCTGCGCTGCCCGGATTAACCACTAATTCTGTCTTACCGTTTCCATGCTCTTTTACCAATCCCATGCGTACAGCGCCGATTGGACCATTCCAAGGGATTGGTGATATTGCAAGAGCCGAAGAAACCGCAATGATAGCCAAAATGTCCGGCTCATTCTCACCATCAACAGAGAGGAGCGTTACAACTACCTGCACCTCTTTTTTGTATTCTTTTGGAAAGAGTGGACGAATGGAACGATCGATTATCCTTCCTATAATAATTGCCTCGTCTGATGGACGGCCTTCGCGCTTAACCCACCGACTCCCTTTAATTCTTCCGCCGGCGTAAAGACGTTCAACGTATTCAACGCTTAAAGGAAAATAGCCAAGGTCAGGGCGTTCTTTTCCGGCAACGACAGTTACCAAAACCATTGTATCGCCAAGCCGGGCTAAAACAGAGGCTGTAGCTTGTTTGGCAAGTTGTCCGGTTTCAAGTGTCAGTGCTTTTCCGGCAATATCAACTGTTACAGAGGTTTTATCCATTAACTCTTCAATCCTATCTTTTTGGTTATTGTGTTTACTCGGACTCTATCTACTTTTGACAAAAAATTAATGAGTCTTCGTCTTTTTGCAATCATTGATAAAAGTCCTCGTCTGCTGTGATTATCATGACCGTGATGTTTAAGATGTCCTGTAAGCCTCTCTATTCGTTGCGTCAGCAGTGCAATCTGCACTTCAGGGCTTCCAGTGTCACCCTTCACTGTCTGAAATTCTTCAATGATTTTTTTCTTTTGATCCGATGATAGTGGCATAAGAACAATATTATAACATGAGTATCACGAGTATCACAAGTACTAAGGATATCAGCAAGCAAAGAATCTCCCTTTAGTACTCTTGTGCTTTATGCTAGGGACGAGCCTTTGTAGACTTTTGGCGTGAGCCAGTCAGGCGGTGCTTCCTCGTCTTCTCCCTTTTGGTCTTTAGGTTGTCCAAAAGGTCGAGCTTGGTAAGCTAAGCCTTGTCCCGTTGGCCGGGACTGATTTTGTGCCTGCTGCTGTGGTTGTGCACCTGTCCCACGGGCAAAAGTTACTTCCTTGCGCTCTGTTGCTTCGATCGGCTGTTCGTCAAAACCTTGGCTTGGTCTATGCTGCCTCTGTTGCTGTTGCTGGCGCTGGGGTGTAAACCCACCGTCTTGCTGACCTGTAAAACGCGGCGCCGTCTGGCCAGCTTGTCCAAAGTACTGCTGTGATCGCTGCGATGGCGAAGTACGCCGACTTGGCTGTTCTAAAGTTCGCGGCGCCTCCCGAACGGCACCTTTTCGCATAAGCATACCTGCCATTTCAAATGCCGTGGCGCTTGTTTTGCTGGCTTGAAAATTCCGTGTTGCTTGGGTAATGCCTAAGAGGAGGTTTTGTGCGATGTCAACGTCTATGTTTGCCTGCAGCGCAACGAGCAAATCTGCAATTTGCTCTGATACAGAAGAATAATGATGAGAAACGATAATAACGTCGCCAAAACCCTGATTATCTGCCTTATTGTCAATATTGATAATGGTTGTTTGTTGAAGATCCTGCGGGACAAAAAGGTGTCCGAGGTCTGAAACGCGAGGAGTACCGACAACAAAAAGCGCTGTTGGCAGACTGCCGCTTTGCTTAAATCTAACTTGATTCTGATCAAATGATAGACCAAGACGTCCAGCTTTCACAATGATATTCAAAAGTCCATCCTCAAGAGTATAGGAAACTTTATCAATCTCTCCGTCTTTGTAAGGAAATGAAACAGTAAGATCGCCTCCTTCTCCGCTTAACTGGGTCTTTACTGTATTAATTCCAACAAGATTGGAGATTTCAACTATAGGCTCTGTCGGACAAGCCACTACTACTTGCTTGTTGACAACCCTAAGGTACAAGGCAAGAGAAAGAGCGGCTGCCATTGTGTCAAGACTTGGGTTTTTTGAAACGGCAATCCCAATACGGTCATGTTTTGCCAAAATATCCTCTATTTGCTGTATGGCGGTACTCTCCATAATCTTAGTCATGGGATAGTATCATATCTCCTATAGTAAAGTCAAGAAACGGTGAAAGAACTATGCCTGCTTCCTTTCCGGCCTCGACCTTTGAAACGACTTCCTTACGTAGGCGCACCGAAACTATCGTACTCTCACCGATTACATCATCATTTCGCAAAAGTCGCACTTTATCTCCCTTTGCAATACGACCCGAACGAACTGCTATACCAAGCACTTTTGTGTTTTCAAACGGGAAGCTGGCAAGCACCTTTGCTTCCCCTAAAATCTGCTCTTCCTGTGCAAGTATTTTTCCTTCAAGCGCATCTGAAAGCTCGTCAATAAGTTCATAGATAATCGTATAGTTTTTAACAAGCACTTTTTCTGTACGAGCAAGCTGTAAAATCTTTGCTGGCATCTTTACATTAAAACCTATAACAATTGCCCCAATAGACTTTGCCATCATTACATCTGCAGATGTAATCTCACCAGTTTTTTGCAAAAATATTGTAACATCTTTAGGCAGGGCAGCAGTTATTGCTTCAAGAGAACCACGTGTGTCCGCAACTAAAATAACGGAGAGTGTATGCGTTGATGGTGTCCTGCTGGAAAACATTTCCAAACCCATTGGCATTTTTGGCTCAGGTGTCATTACTTGGACTTTCGCAACAGGTTTTTCCATTGCTTGACCTTTAGTAACAACAATGCTTCCAACACTTGGCACGTTTTCAAACCCTAATATCTCAATCGCATCACCAACCGATGCGCTTGCAAGGTGTTTTCCATCCTCATTGGTAATTGTCCGGACACGAGCGTAAATACCATCTACTTCTATCTGATCACGAAGTTTGATGGTACCGTTTTTCACAACAATAGTTGCGCGAGGACCTACTTTGGGATCAAGTCGCGATTCAATAACAACGCCACTAAAAGAACCGCTCGCCGATGTTCCTTTTTTTACTTCGTGTACCTGCACAACGATAAGAACAAGCTCAAGAAGTGCTTGAATATTCTGTCCGGTCTTTGCCGAAACCTCTACGTATGGCACATCTCCACCCAATCCCTCAAGCAGTATGCCTTCGCGCATTACTTGTTGCTTGACTTTTTCGACATTTTTTTCAGGCAGGTCTACTTTTGTAATTGCAACAATAATTGGAATACCGGCGGTTTTGAGCATGTTGATACTTTCCTTGGTTTGCGGCATTACTCCATCGTTTGCAGCAACAACCAAAATACCGATATCCGCAACTTGTGCGCCTCGTGAGCGCATTCTCGAAAATGTTTCGTGCCCTGGAGTATCAAGAAAGGTAATTTTGTGCGGTTTGTCCTCGTGTATTGTTGTAACACTTGAAGCACCAATACGCTGTGTTATGCTGCCATGTTCCTTCCCGGCGACGTTTGATTTACGGATTGCGTCTAAAAGCGTTGTTTTACCGTGGTCAACGTGGCCTAAAACGGCTACGACAGGAGGAAATTGTGACTGTGTATTTTCGTTTTGTAGTATATCTGTGTTTTTCTTGACCATATGGCTCCTAAATTCGAATATCGAATATCGAATATCGAAACAATACCAAAATTCGAATGTTCCAATGCACTAAACATACGTTTTGAATTTTGGATTTGCATCATTTGCATTTGTTTCGGATTTCGAATTTCGTGCTTCGAATTTATTCATCTTTCCTCTCTCATTCAGTTCTGCAGACTTTTTGATCTTTATATCATCTGCCAAACTTTGACGCTGCTGCGATTGCTGATCGTCTGCTGGCTGCTCACTTGCTGCTTTTTCCTCTTTTGCCTCAATTGCCTGCACAACTTCTTGCGCTTTTGATGGTTCCTGCCCCTCAATCTCAATGCGATAACCTGTCAGTTTTGACGCAAGCCGGACATTTTGCCCGTCTTTTCCAATTGCAAGCGATAACTGTTCTGCCGGAACTTTTACTCGTGCTAACTTCTCTTCCTCATTAATTTCAACTTGCACGTCCTTTGCTGGAGAAAGCGCCTGAGCTACATAGTTTTTTGAATTTTCCTGCCATTGGATAATATCAATTTTTTCAATGCTTGAAAGTTCAGCAATTACAGCCTGCACACGTACCCCTTTTTGCCCAACACAACTTCCAACAGGATCAATACCCGACTGCGCAGAATATACGGCAACTTTCGTTCTATTACCCGGCTCACGCACAATTGCCTTAATCACAACACTGCCTTGCGAAACCTCGGGAACCTCTCTTTTGAATAAGCCCTCAAGCAAGCCATTGCTCGCCCTTGAAACGACAACTTCTTCCCCTTTTAGCCCTTCTCTAATTTCTAAAATATGGACAGCAAGACGCTGATTGAGATGATATTTTTCATTAGGGATTTGCTCTGACGGAGGCATAATGGCTTCAGTTTTTCCAATATCAACAATAATATTTGACCCTGCAAATTTTAGGATCATACCATTTACGATTGTACCGATACGAGTTTTATAATCAGAAACAATTGCCTCTTTCTCTTTTTCTCTGATTTTTTGCAAAATGACTTGTTTTGCAGTTTGCGCAGCAATGCGGCCAAACCCAGGAGGCGTGACGTCTTTGTCTTTATGGAGAATCTTTGCTTCGCCGGTATTTGCATTCAGTGTTGCGGTGTATTCTTCGATTTCAACACCCGGATGGTCTTTGCGGTACGCAGCCAGAATGGCGTTTTTGACAGTATCTAATACAACCGAAACATCCACCCCACGTTCGGTTGCAACCTGATTTAGTGCTAATGCAAATTCGCTTCTTTGTACTGCCGGCATATCTTAATTAGGATTAAAAGAGTAAAAGACTTAATCGTGCAGTTTCTCGAATTATCACTGTAATCTTATATTCTTTTAATCTTTGTCTGTAGAGTATACCAGATTTGCTTCTTTGCTTCAATGCTAAGAGGTTGGCGAAAGCTTAGGAGGATGATATCTTTGGAGCTTGCATTTGCTGCTCTTCTTTTACCTTGTACTTCACATAGACAGGGCGAATGAGCTGCACGCCAAGGTTTGCTAACTTGTAACCAAAGTTAGCGATAAAACCCATGAGGAAAAGTTCAATCATAAGATTAATTCCATTGAGAAAATCACTCGATGAGAATAAATCTTCTATTCCTCCAAGTGGATTTACATTACCTGATGATTGCGCAAGCAGTGCCGCTAGATCAACGTTACTGTCCTGCTGCTTTAGAAGCGCATTGAGGTCTTGCGTTTGGCTTGGCGACACCGGGGACTGAACAGATTTTGGAGCTGCCTTATAGAATTGTATAGGTTTTACAGTACCGCTAAATACAAGGATAACCCGAACTGTTGAAAACAACATAATAACAATTCCTGTGATAAGAAGAATATTGCCGGTTATTTTCTCTTCCATATCTCTATGCTACCATAATTTCACTGCTACGCAACCGAAACTGTTATAGCATTTGCCGCATCGGTTGCAACCAGCACATTACTGCCCCGTGTTATTTCTTGTCGCAACATCTTTTGACTTAAGATATCTTCGATATTATCTTGAATAAATCGCTTGATTGGCCGCGCGCCGTATTCCTGGTCGTAGCTTTCTGTTGCGATCTTTTTAATAGCTTTTGCATCAAACGCAAGTGTAATATCCTGCTGTGCAAGTTTTGCCGTAATCTTTTGCAAAAGCTGCGCTGTTACTGCCTCTATATGCTCTTTTTTAAGCGGCTCAAAAAGTACAATGGCATCAAACCTATTGAGAAGTTCCGGCTTAAACGTACCTTTTTTCTGCAATTCATCAAGTAACTTTTCTTTTATCTCTTGAAGCCGCTGTCCTGCTTTTATATTTTGTCGGATCATTTCAGCTCCTGCATTGGAAGTTGCAATTATAATCGTATTTACAAACGAAATTTTTCGTCCTTTTGCATCCGTTAGCACACCATCATCGAAAATTGACAAAAACGCATCGGCGATACCGGAGTGTGCTTTTTCAAATTCGTCAAGCAGTACAAGGGAAAACGGTTGCGCAGACACCTTTTCTGAAAGCTCGCCTCTTTCTTCTCCCATTCCAGGAGCAGACCCAATAAGTCTGTTAATCGATGAATTGTCCTTATACGTTCCCATGTCAAGACGAATCATGTAGTCTTGGCTTCCAAAGTACATTTGCGCAAGTGCTTTGGCAACTTCTGTTTTACCAACGCCTGTTGGGCCTAAGAAAAGAAATGTGCCTATCGGCCGGTTTTCAAATGCAATGCCTGCACGAAGCCGTCGGAGCGCCTGCGAAACAGCCCTGACTGCTTCTTCCTGGTTAATAACTCGCTTGTGGAGTATCTCTTCCATTTGTAAAAGCTTTTCCTGTTCTTCTTTTTTGGGTGCACCAATCGGCACGTGCGTTTTTGCTTCAACCATCATAATAATATCTTCTTTTGTCACATCTCTTTTTTTCTCAAGCTTAACGCGCGGCGCAACCTCATCTAAAAGGTCTATTGCCTTTCCAGGAAGAAACCTATCAGGTAGATATTTTTGCGACAGGGAAACTGATGCAATAATCGCATGGTAGGTAATATTAACCTTGTGTTTTTGCTCAATAGGCAATGACGCCTCCTCAAGCATACGTATAGCCTCGTCAAAAGACGGTTCTTCAATAACAACAGATGTCAAAAGCGAAGCAAATTCGCTTTTCTTCTCAATGTAAGCTTTGTAAGCTTGCGGTGTCGTTGTACCAATAACTTGTATTTTGTCTCCCATTAAAAGCGGCAAAAGGACTCCTGTTGCATCAAGGCCAAACCCGCCACCGCCAACAAGATTTTCAATTTGCGGAACATACAAAATAATATTGCCAACATGCTCTAATTCCAAAATGAGGTTTTTTATACGCTCTTCAAAAACGCCTTGATTTTCTGCGCCTGCCAAAAGGGCGCTTACTGATAAACCAAATATTTCCTTTCGATTAAGGGAAGGGGTTAGCGCACCTGAATATGACTTAATAGCAAACGCTGCAACAACTGTCGTCTTTCCAACACCCGGATTACCAATGAGAACTGCATTTTGTCTATTGCTCTTGGAGAGCGCAGCAATAAGTTTTTCGACTATGTCATCTCTGCCAACAAACTGCGACTGCTGAGAAACGCTCTGAAACACTTTGTCGGTAAAACTGTATCCATACTTTGCAAGCTCAAGCGTCCAGCCAGATACCCATGGATCAGCAAACCCGCGTCCCACTTGCCAAATACTTTGCTTTTTTTGAAACTCGAAATCTACTTTTGCCCAAAAGAGTATATGTAACGCTTCTTCTGTTTTTATTTCGTTATTAAAAAGTAACTTCGTCTTTGGTTCGGAAAGCAAGAGGTACGATACAAAGATATCAACCGCAGTTACTTGTTCCATTCTTCCTTCTTTTGCAAGCTGAAATGCGTTCTTTATAATATCCTCTTTTCCAATTGGAATTGCTTGTATATCCTTTTGTTCTATGTTCGCTTTTTTAAGGAAAAATTGTACCGATTTTCTTTTAAGTAGCAGAAAGAGAAGCTTTTGGTAACTATTGCCAACAAGCAGCGCTTCTAAAGCGCTTAGAGAACAGGAAAAATAAAGATTATTTTCGTTATTTTGCGAAACAGGAACTGGCGGTGCAAGTTTTGTGATTTTGAAAAAGAAAAATAACTCAAATAACACATCAGCAGTAAGTAAAAAGATGAGTGCTCGCCATGCAAACGCGTGATACGATCCATTGAACATACTGATAAGCGTTACACTAAAAAGTGAGAGAAAAACCAAAACCCTGATAAGCCGGACAGGCAAGAGAGAAACCCAATGGTAGAACAAAACAAACTGTGGGTAGTTGTTCATACGACAAACATAAGTAACAACACAACGTATATTGGCCAAATAAAGAAAAGAACAATGACGCTAAGTTCTAAAAAAAGGAGCATAATAAAAAGGAAGATATCAGCTATAATCACAAGCGACTTAATTGTCATCCCCATAGCCATGGAAAACCCCACTAATCCTTGCCGGTACTCGTTTTTCCAGGGTTTAAAGAACGTTTTGATAAGAATGGGAAGAGAAACCAGTCTTAAAAAACCCTTGTTAACTTTACCAAAGTATAAGAACAATCCAATCGGCGCTTCGTAAAACCAGAAAATAAAAAATGAGATTGGTAACTTTACGAGCAGAAAGGACAGCATACTCTGATTGTATACCACTTCGCTTTGAGTTTACAACAATTTAGGATATACCTACCGTAGCTTTCAAAATGATATTTGCGTATTTTTCGTAAAGCTGCATTGAGATCAACTCAAAGCTTTGTTGGGTACTATACAGCCTTATTTTGAAAGCGAAGGGGTATAGCAAATATTCTTGCTGCTTTCTTACGCCTTTTTACACTGTTTTGTTTGCATTTGATCTATTATGCGGATATGAACATTGTGGCTTGGGTACTATTCGGCATTCTAGCAGGCGCTGTTGCGCACTGGACCGATGAAAGGCCAGCAAAAGGCGGCTTTTGGGGAGCAATTACGTTTGGCATTGCAGGAGCGCTTATTGGAGGCATTGCCGCAAACTACATCTTCGGCGGAAAGCTCTTGTCGTTTGATTTACTTGCACTGATCATTGTGATCTGCGGCACCCTCTCAGTCCTCCTCATTCACCGAACAGTGTTTTTAAAAGAAAGACTCGAATAAACACAATGGGGGACCACAATGGGGGACGGTCCTCGGACTCATTGCTACAGCAATCCAAAATAAGCATACTTTTTAACACTGGCCATTCTATTTTTCGGATTTTTCTGAAATAAAAAATATGTCGTTTATAGATTGTCCTGACGGTCTATCCCAGGACCGTCCCCAAACGTACCAAACGTCCCCAAACGTACCAAACGTACAAACGCACTAAACTTATATTGTAGAGCATTGTTAAGATTTAAAACCAACCCTTTTTTCCTGACTCTTTGTCGAGTTCTTCAAGGAGTTCTTTTTGGCGGCGGGTGAGGTGTTTGGGCACTGTTACTTTCAAACGCACATAGTGGTCGCCGTAACCGCCGCCTCGCACATACGGCACGCCTTTTCCTCGCAACCGAAACACCGTATTTGGCTGCGTGCCGGATGGAATTTTTAATTTCACTTCGCCTTGCACGGTTACGACATTTATTTCCGCTCCTATAGCAGCTTGGCTAAATGAAATCTCCTGCTCGGAAACAATGTCTGCTCCTTCTCTTGACAGATTTGGGTGCGGCGCTACATCAACAACCACGTCGTAATCGCCAAATCGGATGCGCGACCCATCGCCAACGCCTGCTGGAATCTTTATCGTCTGTTGTTTTCCATCAATAGTTACCTTTTTGGTGACACCATGCACCGCTTCCATAAAGTCAATGGTGAGTGAGTACACTGGCCGTCGAGCTCGGGCCGAGCCGAAAGGCGAGGCCCCGCCGAAAAACTGCTCGAAGATTTCAAAAGGATCGGAAAATCCGCCAAAATCCGCTCCCGCGCCGGCACCACCTGTTGAGTAGGTGTAGGTGAACGGCCCGTAGCGGCCTGTTTGCGTCCCACCAAATGGCCCTCCAGCTCCACCGAAAGGACCCTGGGCTTGCTCAAATGCAGCAGCGCCATACTGATCGTATCCTTGTCGCTTTTGCGGATCGGACAATACTTCGTAGGCTTTAGTAACCTCCTTAAACTTTGCCTCTGCTTCCTTTGTTTTATTTCGGTCTGGGTGGTACTGAAGCGCAAGCTTGCGGTAGGCTTTTTTAATGTCTTCCGCACTCGCACTTTTTGAAATCCCCAGAACTTCGTAATAATCTTTACTTGTTGCCATACAATGCTCTTTATTATACTAAAAAAGCGCAGTGTTGCGCTTAGAACTATACGCTAGACGCTATTGTTATACCCTACTCTACTACCTCGCCTTCCACCGGTTCGTCTTTATCTTTTTTTCCGCCAGAGGCGGATCGTCCTTTGGACGACTTCTCACCATTTGTCTCTTCTGCCCCTTCCGAGCCTGTTTGATTGCCGCCAGGTGCTGAGCTTGTCGAAGCATACATTTCCTGCCCTATCTTTTGTAAACTATCCGAAAGGTCTTTTGATCTTGCTTCTAAGTCTTCTTTAGAACCAGTATCGAGAATAGATTTTAGCCCGGTAATCTTTTCCTCAACTTCCTTTTTAAGATCCGCATTCACCTTATCCCCCGCATCTTTAAGTGATTTTTCGGCAGTAAAGATTAATGCGTCTGCTTGATTTCGCGCCTCTACTTTTGCTTTCTTTTCTTCATCTTCCTTTGCGTGCATTTCTGCTTCTTTTGTCATGCGGTCGATTTCATCTTTGGTAAGACCTGTTGAACCAGTAATTTTAATGCTTTGCTCTTTGCCGGTTGCTTTGTCTTTAGCCTTGACGCTAAGGATACCGTTTGTATCAATGTCAAACGTTACTTCAACCTGCGGTATTCCGCGAGGTGCTGGCGGAATTCCATCGAGAATGAATCTGCCAAGCGACTTGTTATCTGCTGCCATTGGCCGCTCGCCTTGCAAGACATTGATCTCCACCTGCGTTTGATTGTCTGCTGCAGTTGAAAAAACTTGCGACTTGGAGGTTGGAATTGTGGTGTTTCTAGGAATTAAAGGCGTTGCAACGCTTCCTAAGGTTTCAAGACCAAGCGTTAATGGCGTAACGTCCAAAAGCAAAACATCTTTTACTTCGCCGCCTAAAACTCCTCCTTGGATTGCTGCGCCAACGGCAACAACTTCATCTGGGTTAACCGACTTGTTGGGTTCTTTTCCAAAGAACTTCGTGACTGTTTCGACAATTTTTGGCATGCGGGTCATACCACCAACCAAAACAACCTCATCAATGTCTTTGGCTGTTTTCTTTGCATCCTTAAGTGCAAGCTCGACAGGTTTGAGCGTTTTTTGAACAAGGTTATCTACGAGTTGCTCAAGTTTTGCGCGGCTTAAAGTCATAGTAAGATGGAGCGGACCTTCTTTTCCTTGTGTAATAAACGGCTGATTTATTTGTGCTTCTTGAGAGCTAGAAAGTTCAATTTTTGCTTTCTCTGCAGACTCCTTAAGACGCTGCAATGCTTGCGAATCTTTTCGAAGGTCGATTGCGTGTTCTTTTTTGAACTCGTCAGCAATGTAGCCAATAATTATCTGATCGAAGTCGTCGCCGCCTAGGTGCGTGTCACCATTGGTTGATTTAACGTGATACACCCCCTCACCAAGCTCAAGAATTGAAATATCAAATGTTCCTCCGCCCAAATCGTAAACTGCGATGGTGTGTGCGTTTTTTTTATCAAGTCCGTACGCAAGCGCCGCTGCGGTTGGCTCGTTGATGATACGAAGTACTTCTAAACCTGCGATTTCGCCTGCCTGCTTTGTTGCCTGACGCTGTGAATCATCAAAGTAAGCAGGTACAGTAATAACCGCTTGCGTGACTTTGTCTCCAAGGTATCCCTCGGCATCTGATTTAATTTTTTGTAAAATCTTTGCCGAGACTTCCTGGGGCGTAAAATTTTTACCCTCAACTTCGATAATTGCCATACCATCTCGGCCTGCTTTAACCGTGTATGGCAACCATTTGATATCCCGCTGCACCGATGTATCGTCGAACTTGCGTCCCACTAGGCGTTTAATCGAAAAAATAGTTCGCTTGGGTTTTAAGACCATTTGACGCTTTGCAACATCGCCAACAACATTGGCAATAGGATCCACCACCGACGGAATAACATTACGTCCTTCTGCAGAATGGATTACCTTTGGTGACCCACCCTCCATAACCGCAACGCACGAATTTGTTGTACCCAAGTCTATTCCTATAATCTTTCCCATACTAATTTACCTCCTTACCTCTTGATTCTGCTTTGCAGAACCAACCTTCACCTGTGCCGGTCGCAATACCATATCGCGCAGCATGTATCCTATACGCAATTCTTCTAAAACTTTTCCTTCTTCTCTGTCTTCTGTTACCACGCATTCCATCGTCTTAGGATCAAATTCTCTTCCCAGTGTTTCAATCTTAGTAACACCCTCCCCTTTAAGAACATCCCAAAATTGCTGAATAGACACTATTAAACTTTGATCTTTTGAATGTTTTTGCGCTAAGTTTAGTGTATCCAAAACCGGTAAAAGTCGCAAGAGTAATTCTTTGTTAGCAGTCTGAATCCAATGATGCCGCTCTTCTCTTACTCTCTTTTCAAGGTTCTGATAATCCGCTAAGACCCTTTTTACCTGCGCTTCCAACTCTTCATTCTTTTTCTCAATTTTTAAAAGTTCGTCTGATTTTACTTCTTTTGGTTCTTTATTTTTTACTTTTGCTTTGTCATTTTGCATTTTGATTTTTGAATTTTGAACTTTGTTTACCATCCTTGTGCAATCTTCTCAATTAAGTCACCGTAGTAGCGAACCGTTGGAATAATTTGTGTGTAATTCAGTCGCGACGGTCCGAGCACGCCAACCTCTCCTGCCATGTGCATTGGCGTTTCATAATGGGTAAAAACAAAACCATATGGTCCCTTAAGTTTTGGCCCCAAATCTTCGCCCAAAAGCACGTGCACATCCTCTTCTGCAGAACCGGCTTGGCAGATTTTGGTAAAATATTCGAATTCGTCAATTGCCGAAAGTAAACTCCTTGTTACATCAATGTCGTAAAACTCCGGCATATCTAAGATATTGGCATACCCTGCGCAGTAAATATCCCCCTCTTCTGTTACAACCACGCCAAGCGCACCGGTTTTTTGGGAAAGGGAACGCGCCAGTTCGCGTAAAAATCGCTGTGTTTGATCACGGTAATCCCATAATTTTTCTTTTACTGCAACTTCCTCTGCAACGGAAAGTTCTTTTTTCTCCATGAGCTGCTTAACGTAGAATTTCATAGCAACCGGTGTTGGCACGCGGCCTGCTGACGTGTGTGGTTTTTTGAGGTATCCAAGATTTGTGAGGCGAACCATTTCGTTGCGGATAGTTGCTGGCGAAACGCTTAAATTGTGTTTTTTCTCAAGCGTTTCCGAACCGACCGGCTCGGCTGTATCAATGTATTCCTCAATGAGGCTTTTTAAGATTTCAATTTGTCGTTGTGTCAAATCATGCATAGGAGTCAAATGATGCGCCGTCTGGTGCGTCATTAGCAGTAATATACCACGAGTGCTAAGAGATGTCAAGCCCCAAATAGAATTTATTCACTTCGGGGTGAAGACCTCCTCGAGTCTGAGCGACTCTGGAGTCGAAGACCTGAGCTAAGTTCTGCACTGTAGAACGAGTCGAATGGGGCAAGAGGCAAACTTTTCTGTGCTACACTTAGGTATATGCGCCGGAAAAAACGCTCGTTTTGGCTTTTCGTCATTGGTCTTTTGACCTTAGCTTGTCTTTTTTATCTTATTATTGTGTTCCCTCCGGATTGGAAATTTGCCATAAGCGGAGTCGAAGGGTTGAAATTGGAAATTGTCTTCGTGTTCTTCCTCTTCTTTTCCACTTCGCTTTTTTCTCTTATCACTTTTGCTTTCAATAGCAAGCAGCAAGGTGTTTTAGTGAGTACGCTTGTCACAACGTACTTATTCTTGCGTTTTATTGGACTAACACAAATCCTTTTTTTGTTGCTTTTAGTCGCAATCGCACTTATTCTTGAGCTTGTCTTTAGCAAACAGTATTAGTTGTGATAAGCCTAGCTTCTTGGTAGAATGGGTTCATGCCAGATGGAACGCCGTGGCCCTCTGAATTACCTATGAATCAAGCTTGGATAGATACATTTACACGTGAGAAAAATCTTGGGCCGCTAGAGCAAGATTTTCGCAGGGGCTTAAAAGTTTTTCTCACTGAAAGCCGCAAATTACCCGACTATCGTAAAAATCCTTCCTTTATGGTTAAAATGCAAAAAGAAGGCACTGATTTTGCCACAGAAGCAGATATGCTCATGCAAAGGAATCTTAAAGAATCACTCTTAACCGAGCAACACTCAGATATGCAATATGGGTTTTGGGGAGAAGAAAAACCAGACAATACAATTGAATGGCAAGCTTATGACAGAGTGTGGGTTTCTGATCCGATTGAGGGAACAATAAATTACAAAGGAGAAAGAGACAGAGACGCAGAAGGCGAATGGGGATCTGTGTTAAGTTTGGTTGATGCCAGAACGAACACGCCGCTTATTGGATTTGTTATAGATCCAATTAGTAGAGAATTATATTTTGCAGTAAAAGGACAAGGCGCGTATAGAGTATTACTAGAGGAAAATTGGGAAAATGGTCAATTAACACAAATAATGCCTGAGGAAAAAGACACAATAACAAAAACAATTGCATTTAACAGAAGTGATCACTTTCCAGATGACTTACGGAAACAATCAGTTGACTTCGAAAATCACATGAAAAGCAATGGAGTTGCCGTCGAAGACCCGGAAAGCGGCACCCTGGAAGTAGTAAGAGTAGAAAAGTATGACGGTGCAATTTGCTTTAGAACATCAGAAGAGATGGCTGCCGCAATGCTATTTATTGAAGAAGCTGGCGGTAAAGCAACAGATTTTCAAGGGAATGGTTGGAAGCCCGGCATTCGATC
>JACQKQ010000021.1 GCA_016204465.1 Candidatus Levyibacteriota bacterium | reverse complement strand
TCCCCCGCCTCCTCCTCCCGAAGTACACGCACCAGCGTCGCACACCCCGGGTATTCCCTCGTCGCAAAGTCCGCCTGTGGTACACTTATCTCCTCCTTGGTAGCAGCTATCCTTAGGGTCTGTTGGGCAGCAGGCCTCTTGGCAGCGACCGCAGTTACAGGGGTTGGAGGTTGGCGATGGGCCGGGGGTTGGGGTAGGATTGTTAAAGGAGAAATTCGTATCCCCGCAGTCTTTGGCAGGAAACACGCCGTTTATATCCCACTCAAGAGCTCCAAACGTGTGCGATACAGTAGTATCAAGCTCTGATTTAGAGGCAGAAGGACCTGTGTTTGTGCCAATGTAAATGTTATCTATGTACCAGTTGACTCTATTGTAGCCTGGGAGCAAAGACCCTGGAGGAAAGCCGTTATACCCCACAGTCCCCGTGGCCGTATTCCCGCTTGTGGTCACCGCAACATAACACTCGTCAATCTTGGGGGTTGGGGAAGGGGGAATGGGGGTTGGGGTATTGGTGGGAGGAGGGGTGGGAGAAGAAGTAGGACGAGGCGTGAAAGGCGGTGGAGTTGGTGTTGGAATTGGACAATCTACACCCGTGCTGTACGTCTCACCTCCAATAACGGTGTCTACCGGGAATTGTAAAGCAACATCTCCCTGGACCCTTCCACAAGGCCACGGAGAAGGAAACGAATAGCTAAAAGGGTTAGAATAAATACTCTGTGGTGAGGGAACAGTAACCATGAAAACTTTTACATCTTTAGCTAATCCCATGAAATCTTCTGAAGTCTCGTCACAGTGAGCAATTCCCTTAGTTCCACACCAAAACATAGCATCGTGTCCTCCCATTGATTCTCCCCCGCTGTATACGCTACCATCATTAATAATATCTCCTTTCCAATCAGTTCCATTAGATGAAAAGGGACAGGGCAGATTATTATCACCACAAAATGTACAAAGACCTTGTGTATTTGGATCTTTACATGTAAAAGCTGCCGCTTGTTTTGCGCTTAGTAAAAAGAAAACGACTATTGTAATAAGCAGTATTTTATTCAACTTCATAGAGCTCTAGTAAATAAAATTTATACTATTAAGAGGAATTTCTTTTTTGTTTTCATCAAACAGAAAAAACGCTAAACTATTGTTGTTAAAATATGTCATTGTTTTGGAGGGAATTTTCAAAATTTCATTGCCTGTCTTGTATTCCTTTTTAAGAACTACGCTACCCTTTATGTAGTAAATGGCACTCATTTTATTATCCCATCGAACAAGTGTAAGCTTAGTAAGAGTTTCTCCGCCTTCTTGCGGCGAAAGCGTTGCTGTGCGGTATATTATTTTTCCATCGAATACCGCGCGCACTGATGCGTCTGTATCAAGTTTTGAGCCAATACCATTATTAATACCATCTGTTACTCTTTGACCCTGTGTACAAAATTCTGCTACAGAAGGACATGGAAGTGTAATTTTTGCTGGAGCAGACGCAGAAGGAGTAGGTTTAGCAACAAACTGCTGTTTTTTAGAAGAGTTAGGATTACTAAAAAATTGTGCCCAAAAAAGAGTATAAGCAATAAGAACAAGAATAACTGCAAAAATAATAGCAACAAACTTTGTGGGTAATAATTTTCTGTTTTGCGGAGTAACAAACACCTGCTGTTGAGATTGCAATTCGGTAGGAGACGATTCCATAGACTTAGCGTAAAGATTCTAGAGGAGTTTGTCAACATGTGAAAAGCTGCTCTTATATAGAAACTTGGAGATTGGGAGGTAAATCGAAATTAATCAATTTAAGCATTTCAGCGACCCGTTCTTTTGGTAAACCAGAATCGTTTTTTACCCAAAGAGCAAAAAATAAGCTTTTCTCAAGCATGGCATCGTCTGTACCCCCCACTCTATCGGGACTATTAAGAACCCACTCCTGTTTTTGGAAATTCCACACTAAGTGGTCAAAATTATATCCTCCTCTCGCTTCGCCCACCGTTACCATCCCGTAGATATCTTCAGGATAATTATCGGGGGTTAAGATTCTTTCATTGCACTCGATAATGTTCCCTAAGCCTTCAACATTGCGAAAGCTCGACATATAACCAGGGTATAATGTAGAAAACATCTGAGAAGTTGTCCCAGCTGCAATTCCTAAAACATTAAATCTTATAAGCATTTCAGTGACTCCTGGGTTGCTCTCCATCATTATGCCAAGTATTTTTTTGAATCTATCTACATTCCCTTGAAGTTTAAGTCCATAATCACCTCCAACTACTATGTAAATTTCATCGCCTGATGAACTTTTAACTGACTCAAGGTTATGATGCCCAATGGCTTCAAACAATCTTTCTTTTCTTTTTCGATTTCGTTGCTCGGCATTCCCCAGGAGAACATATTCGTTAACCCATTTGCCATCTGGTTTTTGTGTAACCAGTTCCCTCCAAGCTTGGGTATTTGAATCCCAGACGTGGGTTATTCGTACATGATCAGTACCAACCAGTCCCATACCATTAAAGTATGCTAGTTGAGGTTTATAGTAGGGATTGGTGGTTCTAAATTCTATAGGTACTCTCCCTTCTCCATCCACAAAACTCACTTCTTTTCCATGTTCGCCCGAAAAGACGTAGAAGCCGTTTTCGGCTGGAATAACAACCTCGCCTGGCTTAAGTTGGGTAACCAACTCTTGGAATTTATCTTGGAGTCCTTCGGGAATAACTGCGTTGAGGCTTGGCATTATAACCTTTACGCC
>JACQKQ010000016.1 GCA_016204465.1 Candidatus Levyibacteriota bacterium | reverse complement strand
CCTGGAAGACCGAAGAAACAACGGATGAAACAACCGATTATCCTCACAACCCATACCCTTAATTACAAACCACCACCAGATCATCCCTGGAAAAAAAGAATACTCCCTATTAGGGGGTGACATTTCTATTTTGGACTGACACAAAGAAGATTCCAATGTAACGGCAATATGATGGTTTACATCACTAGATATTTCTTAGGAATATTTTTGAATCCACTCTTCGAGGTTTTTCTTGGCTTCTGCATCGGTAAATTGTACGGGAGGAGATTTCATAAAGTAGGCAGAAGCCGGCAAAATTGGCCCTGCAACTGAGTGATCAAGAGCAAGCTTGCAACATCTGATTGCATCTATTACTACCCCTGCCGAATTTGGACTGTCTTCTACAGACAAACGAACTTCTACATTCATTGGCACATCGCCAAAATGGCGACTTTCAATTCGAATAAATGCAACTTTATTATCTTTCATCCATGGCACAAAGTCCGATGGGCCAATATGAACATCCTCCCCCGCAATATCGAGTTCTCGTAGTTTAAACTGTGAGGTGACCGATTGTGTTTTGGAGATTTTTTTGGATTTCAGCCGTGTGCGCTCAAGCATATTTCGAAAATCAGTGTTTCCTCCAACATTTAATTGATATGTACGATCAATGGGCATGCCCCGATCCAGGAAAAGATTCACAAGTGTTCGGTGCAATATGGTTGCTCCTACTTGCGATTTAATATCATCGCCAATAATAGGAAGATTCTTTGCTAGGAAACGTTTCTGCCAGTAAGACTCACGGGCAATAAAAACCGGGATACAGTTGATAAATGCGCAGCCGGCTTCAAGGACTTGTTCAACATACCACTTGGTAGCTTCTTCGCTACCCACAGGCAGGTAGGATATAACAACATCAGTCTTGGTGTCTTTAAGAATCTTCACGATGTTTGCGGTTTCGCCCGGTGCCTTGATAACAATCTCCTTGAGGTATTCACCGATGCTATCATGAGTCATACCGCGGTTAACCTTGACGCCTGTTTTTGGTACGTCGGCAAAACGGTATGTATTATTAGGTTTTGCGTAGATGGCATCAGCCAGTTCCTTACCGACCTTGTTTTTATCTACATCGAAAGCAGCGACAACTTCAATATCAGAAATTCGATAGCCGCCAAGTACAGTGTGCATAAGCCCTACTATCTTGTGGTTGTCTGCAACGTTTTTGTAATAGGTTAATCCCTGCACCAATGAAGAAGCGCAGTTGCCTACGCCAACAATTGCAATTTTAATCTTCCTTCGCTCGGAGACTGCGGAAGGATTTTGCTGCGGCTTAATCTTGTTTTTAGCCATGGTTGTTATAATACCAACATCTGATTCAAAAGTAAAATAATATTCATATTTGTTTCACAGCAAGTTTTTTATATACTAGGTAAAGGGTATATGGCAGATTCGTACGATTTGTCAAGCGCAGCTGCGGTTTCTGTATGGAACTTTGGCGTTTTGCGCTTCATTCTTATTGCTTCGCTACTTATATTAGGCACGAGTATATTTGTTGGGGCGCGTTTCATAGGGAATTCAACAACAAAGGCAGAGAACATCGCCTTAAAGGACAATACTACACCTACTTTCGTATCGGCAGGTAGTTTACAGAGCAAATATGAAGTGGTTGGATTTCTTCCATCCTGGGTTGTTGCGCAAAAAACACCTATCCACACCGATGCGCTGACACAGCTTATCTATTTTGGGATTGGTGTAAATAAAAATGGAGAACTTATTCGCTTCACAGAATCAAATGAGCCAGTACTGGAATGGCACTATTTTGTATCAGACGATTTTAATACGATACGAGATAAAGCAGCGGCACGCGGCACAAAAATAATACTTGCGATAAAGAGTTTTGACAACGAAACAATAGATAAGCTGATTAGCAATAACGCTGCAACTAATCGCTTTATCGCACAAATTAAATCACTTATTAGTGAGCATGACCTTGATGGTATAAATCTTGATTTTGAATATGTTACCGATTCTTCATTTCCCACTAGCCGATTTTTCACGTTATTTTTAGACAACGTCGTCAAAGCCCTAAAAAAAGAAAACAGCGGCCTTATTGTTTCTGTTGATGTGAATGCAACGGCGTTTAACGACCAGGCTTATGACTTGGCAAAAATTGGGGAGATTGTTGACCAGGTGATTTTGATGACGTATGATTACCACCAGGCAGGCTCAACGAGAGCCGGCCCAATTGCGCCCCTTTTTGCAGCAGAACAGGAGCACAGTGTTGACAAATCCGTGAAAGCGCTCCTAAAAAATATACCGGCAGAAAAGATGCTTCTTGGTATTCCTTTTTATGGTTATGAATGGCAAACAGTGGGTACAGAATATAAGAGCGTAACGATTGCAAATTCCGGAGCGCTTGCAACATATAAACGTGTAAATAAACTGCGCAAGGAAAACAGCGACATCGTTGTACGGCGCGATAAACAAACATACTCACCATGGATTGTCTATTATCAAGGCCAAGCAGTAAAGCAGATTTACTATGAAGATGAGCAGTCGGTGAAAAAAAAGCTTGCTTATACTGCCTTAAACAATCTTGCAGGTATAGCTATTTGGGCTTTAGGCTACGAAGGAAATTATACGACGATTTGGAAACCAATAAAAGAAATGCGAACAAAAAAGTAGAGTAAGAAATATTTCGCGTGCAATCTAGCGGGAGGCCGAGATTGTTGTACTTTCTGCAGCGCAGGCTTTTATTGTCACTATTCCGTTAGCATCCTGTACCGCAGAGTATCCTGTTAGCGAGGCAGTCCCATTAGGGTCAGCAGGGATAGACTTAAGGTATGACGCAAGAGGGGCAGTAATATCCAAACAGTCAGCAGCTCCTGCTACCGCGCAACCTCCTGTCGCGATAGCGCAGCCTGTAGCAGCGGTTCCGAGCTGCTTCTCGGTTGTGCTTAATCCTGTTGGAGCGCTTCCCTCATCAACAATATATTGGTGGATTGCAGATAAAATCGTGTCTACATCTGTTGTTCTTCTGGCATTTCTGGCATCTGCCAAGCGCTGTGCCGGATTAAGCGCCACAAAAACGGCAACGCCCAAAGCTGTAATTATGGTGATAACAACAAGTAACTCGATGAGAGTAAAACCTTTTGAAGTCGAAAATTTTTTCATGGGCAGTTTTTTGTGTCTATAAAGACTGTAAATTTTTTTTTGCTGTTTGTCAAGCCCCCAAAATTTTTCCTTATTTAAGGAAGAGACGCAAAGCAAGTGCTGCTATAAAAAGGCTTATGCCAATTATTAAGACGAGAATAAAAGTAAGCAGTGGCATATTTCTTTTGCGCGGAGAACTTATTTGCGTTGCTTGTTGATTAAAAAACGCCGCAAGGTTAAGTGTTTGCGAGTCTTCCCCTACGATATCTTGTTTTAGCGAAGTGCTTACTGCTCCCGATAGCTGCCTAACCTCCAAAGCAAGTCCTATCTTGTTAAATTGGACTGAAGGTGCCATCTGCCCAGTTGCGCTTACAACAATTTTTTTTGGAGCGATTGCGAATCTGCTTTTTAAAAATTGTAAAAATTTTGCGATGTCGGTTTGAGAGAAAGTCATATTTTGTGCCTGTGTCGCAACAACGAGTCCTTTATAAACAGACAAAAGCAGCATTGTATCGCTTGTGTGCAAAACAAGAAGTGGCCTTTTATCGTGCTCCAGCAAACGCGCAATTGCGTACGACAGAGGTTCTGCTGATTCAACCGTAAACGAAAGTTTTGCAAATACAGCGTTTAACTGCTGATAAAACCGATTGATCACAGCGACAATCTGAAGCATTTTCTCCTGCTTTACCGGTAAGATGAGCATTTCTTTATAATCCCAGGCCGTTTGGTTTAGATTTTCAGGAATTTGTTCTTGCGCAAGACGTTGTATGTCATCACGTTCTAGCTTGCTTTGCAGCGGTACGGCAATGCTAGTTTCGTACACAAGATCGTCATGCAGCAAGATGCGTACAGTTTTGCCGGTAATTTTTTTAACTGCTTGCAAAACGTTTATAATGTTTTCACGACTCCACGCATAAGTAATAGACCTTACCTCCTTTGGTCTTGCGCCAGTTTTGACGATGATGGCTTTGATATGCGTTTTGGAAATAACAATTACGGATTTTTTTGCTCCAAACATAGCATTATTGCTCTTGCCAACTTGTTAGTGTAATACCTGTTGGATTTCGATTAAAAACAATACGCACGGTTCGTTTGTAGCGTGTGTCTTGCGTTGTTACATCAACAGTCCACTGCACGCCCGTTTTATTCACAATAGCTACACTACATTGGCCCTCCGGTCTTCCAATGGTAAACGTACCGGCAAGCGATGGATCGGATCGTATTTTAAGCATCGTGTCTTCAACGCATCCTTCGACAAATTGTAGCGTATCTTCGCCTTTAAATAAAGCAAACGAACTTTGCGCTTCGCCAATAGACAAGAGCGCAACGGTCGCTGCGGTTGTTAAAACAACAGCCATAATAATAATAGTTGTGAGTAGCGCGATGTATCCTTTTTGTTGGCGCATAGGTTAATTACTTCTTATCTCGGAACTTGTTTTTAGTGCAATATTTGCTTGATACTCTTGTCTTGGAGAAGGATTAGAAGAAGTAGTACTTAACATAAAGCCAACATGCTTTGTTTTGCTATCTAAAGAGGAGTAGTTGGTAAATGTCAAATCGGTTACTGCAATGTTTGCGGCGTTTATGGCCACAGGAGGATTACTGCCCCGCTTTATGCGCACAACACCGGAGGAGACATCAATAACAATTGTTTGTCCAGTAAGCGTTGTGAGGGTAATTTTTTTGGTTGCGTTTTCTGCGAGGTTTACGTCAAAATCAGATTGAGCAAGGGAAATGTCGCCCGCATTTCGTATCTCGAGCTTTAATTTCTCACTTATGAACCGCGTCTGGGAGAATACTTCTTGCTGGACACTGCTTTTTACACCGCCTTGAATAATGCTCCAGGCAAAAGGTATAAGCGCTTGCATCATAATCGTTACAATAGCAATATAGAGAATAAGCTCTATGTAGGTGTAGCCCCCAATATTGAAAATTTTCTTCATATTTAGAATTTGTCCCAGGCAAAATCATACCAAAAGTCAAGCCCGTCTGAGCCGTTTGTGCCCTGCAACGTGAATGCTCTTCCTGATTCATCTGTATAGATTTGGTTGTTTGTGCCGTCCCAAACGACACTGTACACGTCGCGCGCGTTGTTTGCCATAAGAATCATGATGTCATCGCTTTCTTCAAGGGATCGCATCCTAACAGTCTGCATAGTGGCGTTTACTGAAGGAAGTTCTAAGGCTTGAGCCTCAAACGCATTAGTCGTTGCATTGTACCTGCGAAGTTTAGGAATTGACCTGTTGGGTTCGGAATAGACCGCAATACCTTCGGTTCCGGTTGCTGCTTCGTAACGAAAGTCAAAGCTGCGCGCGCGCCCAGGATCTGTGTCTACTGCCAAGATATTATTTGCAGGTGTTGTCCATGCGGGTGAGGTGTTTGATTGGAAGCAGGTGATATCCGCTGAACCATCTTCTACACAGGAAACAAATTCTTCCGCCCCTTTGCGTCCGTCTATATTTACCGCTCCTAGTCTCCCTGTAGCTTGGGGAGAATCGATTGTCGCTGTCCAATTTCCGCCGCCTGTACCATTTGCAGTCCAGATTCGAAGATTTATCGTCCTATCCGGACTTGCGGCGGCGTACACGAGCGCGCCTTTTGCGCTATTTTGTGCACTCCAGGTAAAATCAATATGTTCGGTCGAATTGGTTGGTGCACCAGTTGCGTGTTCTGTCGGTGAAGACCAGCTCGCTACGTTAAAATAGGCAGTATTGGTATCATTGCTTTGGTCGAAGACTGCCATCATTGCCTCGTTTGTACCGGGGCGGGCTTTAGCAATGATATAGTTTGGTATGCCACCTACGTTTGTCGTGTTTGCTTGAGAAGACCATGCTGTTGCATCCCATGTTTTATATTTTGGCGTTGTCGTGTTGTCCGAGTACACTGCCATGAAACGCCCGTCGGCAAGGTACGTTCCATCGAAGTTCCTCACATCTAAAAATGTGCCGCTATTCCAGGAAGAGAGGAGTGTGCTTGTCCACGACGATCCATCAAAGACGTGCGCGTAGATATACTGTGTTGCACCATTGTAGTGTTTGGATATAGCAATTTTTTCGTTGCGCGTTGCAGATGCGTAGAGTCGTATTGCGCGCAGGGCTTTATCTGACGCACCGGTATCAAAATCTATTGTTTGCGGAGAACTCCAAGCTCCTGTTTCGCCTGAGAGCAAACGATACATTACTGCGTCCGACGTAGTGCCGCCGTCGCCGTACAAAAGCATGCCGTTTTTCTTTGCAGCAATTGGTTTTTCCCAGTAGGAAAGATAGCTTATAAGTGTTATTGTATTGCTCCGTGAAGGCGAGGCGTTCCACGTCACCGTTGACGTTACTTTTTTAGAATCAGGATCAACAGTTCCTCCGACAGCAACAATATTCCCATTTGGCGGTGCAGCATCCCGCTGCACATCTTCGACTTTGATTGTGCGTGTGTACGTTTTACCGCTCGTTAGACTATTGTTTACTCCCGAAAACACCCACACCCCCCCAGTTTTTGTTATTCCTGTTCCTGTAGCACAGTTTACCCCGCAGGTTGAAAGGTTTGTAAAGCCTTGGTTTTTGATAGATTTAACCGCTTCGATACCTTCAGACGCAAACTGCGACGCAATCGTTTCCTGGGCGCCTAGTACATTTGACCCGTATCCCTGCAGTACAACGACAATTGCTCCGGTTGCAAATGTCATAAAAATGGCAACTGCCAAAATTACCTCGACAACAGAAATACCTAGCTTGAGCTGTTTTCTCATAAAGTTTATTGCCGCATTACTGCCCCCTCTGCGTTAACTGAAACTGTTTTCGTTGTATTGCCACCGGTAATTATTATTGTTAGCGTCGAAGGAGTAGGCAGGCCAGTTGTTTTTGCAAAGACAATATCTGTAAGGCCGCTTATTGTTATATTTGACCCAACTGTGAAATTTTCATCAAATGCAGTATTGCCCCAAACGTAGAGTGTTAAAATATTTCCTGTATAACGCACACCCCACGCACTATTCTGCTTTCCCATCATGCTGTAAATCTGCGCTTTTCTTAGACTGCCAATAATGCGATCTGTAGTGTCCGAAACAGCATTTTGTGTAAGGAAGCGCGCGTAAAAGGGGGTAGCAGAAAGAGAGACGATTGAAACGATCGAAATGACGAGCAAAAGCTCGATGAGAGTCAGACCATGCTGCCAATTTGAAATTTTCCGTATGGGCAGGTGCATAGTTCCATTATAGTATAGTTGTCAGAAGATTCTACCTTCGAATTGATCCGGCAAGTTCATAGATAGGTGAAATAATTGCAAGCGCGACAAACCCGACAATTGCTCCGATAACAAGTAAAATGACCGGTTCCAATATTGTTGAAAGATTTTTTGCCGTATTATCCACTTCATCGTCAAAGAAGTCGCCAAGATACAAAAGCGTTTCATCAAGCTTCCCTGTTTTTTCGCCAACGCCAATCATTCTAACGGCAATAGGAGAAATTTTTGAGAAACGGTCTGAGGAAAGCTCGCTTTCTATAGTTTTACCTTTATTAACAGCCTTTTTTATATTGGCAATATACGATGCAAAGACGAGGTTTGTTGCCGCCTTCTCCTGCACCTCAAGCGCTCTTCGAATCGGCAAGCCGCTTTTGAGCATAACACCTAAATTTCGGCACATGAACGCAAGTTGCTCATTTTCCAAAAAGGGTCCAAGGATTGGGAGAGAAAGCAGGAAACCATGCCAGCGGGGTTTGACTGAAGAAAGCTGTGTGAGGATTCTAAGGAGCGTAAGAATGACAAAAAAACCGCCAATAACAGCATATCCATAATTTTGCATAACGCCCGCAAAAAAGAGGAGAATCTTTGTCGTGATAGGGAGCGTTACGTCCAAAGATTCAAAAAGGTCAATAAGTTTTGGTAAGACAAAAAGACTCATGCTTGCACCGATAACGGTGACCGCTGTAAAAACAATGGCTGGATAGAGCATTGCTCCCTGGATTTTTTTTCGAAGCGCGTAGTCCTTTGCAAGCTGTTCTGCCAGAAACTCGAGGTTTTGTTCAAGCGTGCCAGACTGCTCGCTTACATCAATAAGACTCACGTAAAATTGGTCAAACACTTTATGGTGGAGTGCCAATGATTTTCCCAGCGATTGGCCGTTTTTAACATTGCGGGAAACATTAAGTAAGATTGCTTTGAAACTTTCCGATTTTGTCTGCGCTGCGAGGGTATCGAGGCTTTCGGCAACCGTTATGCCGCTTTTTAACATCACAGCCATATGTTTTGTAAACAAAAGCTTATCAAGAAACGTAACACGCGAAAACAATTGTTTTTGTGCAATATTTGCCATAGCTACTGCTCTTTGGTTACTCGGACAATTTCATCAATAGTTGTAATGCCCTGTTTTACTTTTTCAAGACCATCTTCAAGCATTGTTGTCATGCCGCGTTTTACTGCAATTGCTAGTATAGAAGAAGCATCTTTCCGTTCTAAGATTCCCTTTCTAACCTCATCGTTGACTACAAGCACTTCGAAAATGCCAACTCTTCCATCGTACCCTGTTTGGTGGTCAAGCGTACATCCTTTTCCGCGGTAGAGGCGAGTAGATTTGCTCTCCCCAAAAATCTTTACGACTGTCTTAGGTTCGAGTTGCTTTGTAAGATCAGAAGTATTCACAACTTCGCTGACGCGGCAGCTTGTGTGAATTTTTCGAACTAACCGTTGTGCAATAATAACATTCACTGTGGAAGCAACTAAAAACGGCTCAATGCCCATGTCCAAGAGTCTTGGCAGCGCAGTTGTCGCGTCGTTTGTGTGCAGAGTTGAAAGGACTAAGTGTCCCGTCATCGCAGAATTAATTGCAATGTCTGCTGTTTGGCTGTCGCGAATCTCACCAACAAGAATAATATTTGGATCTTGGCGTACAATAGAACGCAACCCTTCGGCAAATGTCAGATTCGTCTTTGGGTTAACCTGGATATGGTTTACGCCAGTAATCTCATACTCGACAGGATCTTCGATGGTCATAATATTAACATCCCGTTTATTAATAAGCTTAAGGATTGCATAAATTGTTGTTGTTTTTCCAGACCCTGTTGGACCGGTAGCAAGCAGCATTCCGTAAGGTTTCTCGTACGCTTTTTTTACTTGCGAAAGATCGTTTTGACCAAAGCCAAGATCAGCAAGAGAGAATTGCCGTGAACGTTCCGACAAGAGACGCATCACAATTTTTTCGCCCGTAATCGTTGGTACAAAGGAAACGCGAACATCAACATCCTCGTCCTCTGCTTGAAATTGCAGTTTGCCGTCCTGCGCTGCTTGGTGTTCGTCCGTTCGCAAATCGGCAAGCACTTTAATTCGTGTTGCAATCGGCTGGTGGAACGACAACGGTAGTGTAAGGATGTCATGGAGAATACCATCAATGCGAAATCGAATAAGCGTTTCTTTTCGTAACGGCTCGATGTGTATGTCTGACGCCCTGTTTTGATACGCGTACGACATAATTGTGTCAACAATCTTGATTATTGGCAGGTCTGTTTCTTTTGCAGCGCTTACATTTACCTTTTTGGCATTTTGTTCAATTAGCTCGCTAAACGTTGTCGTAATGTCTTTTGCAAAGAGGCGCATCGCATCGTTTATATCCCGTGTTGTTGCAATGTAGGCGATAATCGGGAGTCCAGTTTTCTTTGCAAGGAAATTTCTCATCTGAAGGTTAGTTGGGTCGGCCATTGCAACATGGAGCCCGCGTTTATCTTTTTTGAATACAAGCATTTTTTGCGTTTTTGCGACAACTTCTGGGATAATGGAGAGGATATCGTGGGCAACAGAGATGTCGCGAAGTCGAACCAATGGAAATCCGGTTATTTCAGCAATAGTCCGCCCGAGGTTTTCGTCTGAAAGTAAATCTTTATCAGCAAGAAGAGAGGATAGGGAAACACGCTGTTTTTTGCTTGTTTCAAAAGCGGCGTCAAGCTGGGTTTTATCAATGACAGCGAGCTCGGTGAGCGCGTCGTATAAAGATTGGTCGGTGTAGGCAGGCATATAGTTTGCGGTTACGCTTTATTCTCTTTATCCTGCAATAAGGCTTTTACTTTTTCAATCAAATTGTTAAGTGAAAGTTCGGATTTAACAATGAAATCATTTGCTCCAAGCGTCAAGCCGCGCTCGAGATCCTCTTTTTGGCCTAAGTTTGACGCAATAATGACGGGGATGTGTTCCCATTGAGGGTTTTTCTTAAGCTCCTCAAGCGTTGCGAAACCATCTTTTTTCGGCATGACAACGTCAAGGATAATCAGATCGGGAGTAAATGTCTTAAGACTCCCAAGCGCCTCCTGCCCGTCTAATGCGATTTTAACATCAAAACCTGCTTTTGCTAGTTTTACCCGGTAGGCGTTTCCTAGATACTTGTCGTCTTCTGCAACGAGAATTTTTAGCATATTATTGTTTTGTGGCAGTGTTTTCTTTTTTGCCTGCAGAAATGTACGCGTGAATTTCTGCAATTATGTCGTCGAGACGATGTTCTGCTTTGAGCACGTAGCGCTTTGCGCCAAGGGCAAGCATGTTATGCACCTTTGTTGTGCTTGCCGAATTGCTCACGACAAAGACAGGGATTGTTGCCCAGATACTGTTTTTTTTTAGCTCATCCATAAACTCAAGGCCATTCATATCCCTAAGATAATAGTCGAGCCATATTGCATCAGGGAGCATATGCGCTTGCTTGAGGTAGTCAAGCGCTTGCCTGCCGCTGCTGCAAGCAACCGGAGTGATGTTGCTCTTCACAAGCTTTTTTACAATAGCTATACGAAGGAGTTCTTCGTCTTCGATAACCAAAATCGTTGGGTTTTCGTTCATGCAACTATTATAACAGATATAATACTTATAGTCTCTAACTGTCAAGGGTTACCTCGCCTGCTTTAGCCGGTGTTCCTGAAAGCGGTAGACTAAACCAAAATGTTGTACCTTCCCTTTCCTTACTTGCAAACCAAATCTTTCCTTTTGACGAGTCAATAATTGCTTTTACTAAATATAAGCCTAAGCCGGTACCATCGGTTTCTACCTTGACAATATTTTCTCCTCGGTAGAATTTTTGGAATACTTTGTCTTGCTGGTTTTGTGGAATGCCAAAACCGTTGTCGCTAATTTGCGAGATAACTGCGTCGTGGCGCTTTGAAATAAAGATAGTTATTTCGCCATGTTCTGGCGTATACTTAATAGCATTTGTCAGCAAATTCATATACACTTGCCGAATAAGCCTTGGGTCAATTGAAATTTTTGGTAAGTTCTCGTGAATGCTTAACACAAGCTTCTGTTTTTTCTGCTCAAGCTTTGCTTTAAGGTCGGTGAGCACTTCGGAAACAAGCTGTCCTAAGTCCGTTGGCCGTGGATCAATGATAATGCGTCCTGATTCAATGCGTGAGATGTTTAAGAGCGAATTGACAAGCGCAATCATACGTTCGTTTGACTGATGGATATTGTCAAGTAAGTCCTTTTGATCTTTAGTGAGTTCTCCGGCATCTCCGTCAACAAGCATCTCGGTAAACCATTTAATTGCAGAAAGGGGGGTTCGCAGTTGGTGGGAAGCAAGCGAGATAAATTCTGTTTTCATACGGTTTATTTCTTGCTCTTTTGTCGTATCGCGGAAAATGCCGATAGCGCCAACAATTTTTTTGGCATCGTTTAGTGCTTCACTTTTTAACACAACCGGCGTTACTGTCATAGAAACAGGGAATTTTGTTTTGTCTTTTCGCACAAAGTAGAGAAAGTTAGATATGGTTGTTGTGACTTTTGTGCCGGATGATAGCGCGACAACGAACGGGTTGTCATTCTTTGGCACAATTTTTTCTATCTCATACGCAAGAAGAATGGCATCGTTAACTGCTTTGCCGATGATCTCCTCTGCAGTAATGCCAAACATATTTTGCGCAGCTTGGTTTATAATAATGATATTTCCATTTGCATCGGTTGCAACCATGCCGTCACCAATACTTTGTAAAATTGCCTCGTCTTGAATTTTCTCCCGTTCAATGCGCGCTTTACTTTCCTCAAGATCCTCAAGTACGTTTAAAAGCGAACGCCGCACATCTTCGGCTGTTTGATTTGCGCTTGTTTGCGACATCGCATATGCTTGTACCGCTTCAACCAAATGCTGCTCTTGCGGTATGCCAAGTTTCTTTTTTGCCTCCTGTAGCTCTTTTTTTAATGAAATCATCCGCAGTTCTCTACCAATCATTGTCTTATTAAAGCGGTCAAGATCTCTGTATTCAGTTTCCAATCGACTCATCATCTTATTAAATGCACTGACTAATTGTCCAATTTCGTCATTTGCTCGCAAGAGTATCTTCTTGCTAAAATTGCCTTGTGCAACTGCATGCATTGTTTGTGTAATGTGAGTTAGGGGGGAAAGAAAGTCGTCAAGAACCAAAAAAAGGATGCTAAACGTAAGAAACATGAAGGGGATAAGGATGATAATAAGGTTACTCAAAATAGGGAATGCATCTTCTTTTTGGGTGAAAAAGATAAAGAGTGCAACGGCCAAAGCGCAAATAAGCGTTGCGGTAAAGAGGGGAACGATAATTCGGGCAGCAAGTCTCATAGCTAATGCGTAAGTGAGATGTTATTGTCTTGTTTTCGATCAACGCGGATTTTTATCCGTGAGATCAAAAATCGTTAAGGTTGTCTCACAGCCGATTGTATTTCTAGTGTAGCATGAAGCGAATTTTTGTACTAGAGCCAGGTTGCTAAGGCTTGACAAAAATCTACGTTCATTAGATAATACGTTATGGAGGCGCAATCCTTCGACAAGCTCAGGATGAATTTTCCTCGAGGTCTGACATTCGACGATGTGCTTCTACTGCCTAACTACGCAGACTTCTCCCGCTCGGAAATCAACCTTACCACAAAGCTTACAAAAACAATTTCGCTAAAGCTTCCATTTGTTTCTGCTCCCATGGATACCGTGACAGAGAGAACTCTTGCGATTGAACTTGCGAGGTTAGGCGGCATTGGCATTATTCACCGCAATCTTTCAATAGGCGAGCAAGCAGAAGAGGTAGAAAAAGTAAAAAAGGAGAATTTAATTGTTGGCGCGGCTATTGGCGCAAGCGCTGGTTTTGAAGATAGAGTCGAAGCACTGGTAAAAGCAGGGGTTGATGTGATTGTTGTTGATTCAGCTCATGGGTATGCAAAGTCAGTTATAAATGCGACAAGATTCATTAAGCAAAAATACCAAGATTTACAAATTATTACAGGTAATATTGCGACATATGACGCTGCAAAAGCACTCATTCAAGCAGGGGTAGATGGGCTTCGAGTTGGCATGGGGCCGGGAGCTATTTGTACAACGCGCATTATTTCAGGTATGGGTGTACCGCAGATTACCGCGATTTTCGAAACTGCAAGAGCTGCCCGTTCGTCCCTTCATTCTTCAGGGCAAGCTGGCTCCTCAGGGCAAACAGTACCGATTATCGCAGACGGCGGGATTAAATTCTCGGGCGACATTGTGAAAGCGCTTGCAGCCGGCGCATCGGCTGTTATGATGGGAAGCTTTTTTGCATCAGCAAAAGAGTCACCGGGAAAAACAATTGAGCTTGACCGCTTGCACGTGCCGCAAAGATTCCAAAGCATATTAGACAAAGACAAGAAAACATTCTTGTTTAAGGAGTACCGCGGCATGGGGTCGGAGGGCGCAATGCAAAAGGGCGCAGCTATAAAATCAGAAGACGAATTTCACGGAAAAGACTACAAAGACCGCGTGTTGGTTGCTGAAGGCGTTGAGGCGCTTGTGCCGGTGAAGGGCATGGTCAAAGAAATCGTTGATCAAGCATTGGGTGGCATCAAGTCTGGCATGTACTACGTTGGCGCAAAATCAATCGCAGAGCTTTGGGAAAAAGCGCAGTTTATTCAAATCACGCAAGCGTCCTTAACCGAAAGCCATCCGCACAGCATTCTCATAACAAATCCGGGAGAGAATTATTCGTAGGAAATTTCAAATTTCCAATATCAAATTTCAAATGTCAAATAAATCGGATTGGAAATTGGATATTTGAAATTGGTAATTATTTGAAATTGTTATATGATCTATGTTATCGATTTCGGTTCCCAAACCACCCACCTTATTGCACGGCGCGTAAAAGAATTAGGGAGCCCTGCGGAAATTATACCTCCCCATAAAGCCATACAGGCAATTAACACAAAAAAACCCCAAGGTATTATTTTTTCAGGAGGCCCGGCAGGGGTTTACGAAAAGGATGCGCCGACAATTGATAAAGCAATTTTTGATGTTGGTGTTCCAATGCTTGCTATCTGCTACGGCTTTCAGCTTACGGCTTATCTTCTTGGAGGAAAAGTAGTTTCGGGAAAGAAAGAATACGGACCGGCCACATTACGAATTAGGAATTATGAATTAGGAATTATGAAAGATTTACCCAAAGAATCAACGGTCTGGATGAGTCATGGGGATGAAATTATAAAGCTACCTGATGGGTTTGAAGTAGTTGGGCAAACAGATCACGTGCCATATGCGTTTGCGACAAGCACAGAAAAAAACATCACCGGCGTACTATTTCATCCCGAAGTAGAGCATACGCAGTGGGGGACAACAATTCTTAAAAACTTCATTTCGGTTTGCGAAATTGTCACAAAAAAGCACGTTATTGATGTTGCGGCAATCGAACAGGGGATCAGAGAAGAAGTGGGAGAGAGGGCATATGTGATTGGTGCCGTATCGGGCGGGGTTGATTCAACCGTTGCCGGAATCTTAACAGCCAAAGCAATAGGGAAGCGGTTTGTGCCGATATACGTTGAAAATGGCCTCATGCGTAGCGGGACAGAGGAGCATGTGAAAAAAATTTTCACAGAAGTGGCTGGAATAGAGCCTATAGTCGTAAATGTTGTAGGGGAGATGCTTGTACGATTAAAAGGGATTTTAGACCCGGAACGCAAACGAAAGATAATCGGTAACTTTTATATTGAGATTTTTGAGCAAGAAATGGCCAAATTGCTAAGTTCTGGCTTGCCGGTCAAATTCCTCATGCAAGGCACGATCTACTCGGATGTTATTGAGAGCAAAGGGACAAAATACGCCGCAAAAATTAAAAGCCATCACAATGTCGGCGGGTTGCCCAAGAAAATGAAATTAGAGCTTTTAGAGCCTTTGAGAAATTTCTATAAAGATGAAGTGCGGGAAATTGGGAAAAAAATTGGACTCCCCGATTCGTTTATCCACAAACAGCCCTTTCCGGGGCCTGGGTATGCGGTTCGCATTCGCGGTGTCGTAACTGAAGGTCGTTTGACAAAGGAGCGGCAGGCAGATAATATTGTTCTTGAAGAACTTGAGAAGGCAGGAGTGCTTAAGGACGTATTCCTGTCGTTTCCGGTGCTAACCGGTGCATTCTCAACAGCAGTCAAAGGCGACGGCCGGTTTTTTGGCGAAGTTGTTGCAGTTCGTATTGTTGATTCAAAAGACATTATGACAGCCGTATGGTTGCGACTGCCCTATGATTTGCTACAAATTATTGCCACACGCATCGTCAACGAAGTGCCGGGAATTTCGCGGGTTGTCTACGATATTACAACAAAGCCGCCTGCGACGATGGAGTGGGAATAAGAACAAATTTTTACGGCGCTACTTCTCTCCAGATATAGTTTGGAGAGGAAAGAAAGGTTGGGGCATTAAGCACAAAGTCAAGCCTCTCGACAACACTGAAACTTGGGATAGTAGCGTTTTGGTTGCACAAGTCCCTAAGGTTTTGGAATG
>JACQKQ010000015.1 GCA_016204465.1 Candidatus Levyibacteriota bacterium | reverse complement strand
CCAAAATCTCAATCCTCTCTGTTAGTTCATAAATCAACTGAATCAATTCGCCTCTTGGAGCAGTTAAGAGATCTGACATATTGATCTAGTTTAGCATAGTTATATCAGAAGTGTGAGTTCATTCAAGAATTGTTACATTGTTCTTTTGTTTTATTGCTATACTTATAGTAGGTATGTGGTTTTGGCTCTCGCTCTTATTTGCTATTTGGATATCGGTTGGCATGATAATCTCAAAACACGTTTTGCGCGGCGTGTCGCCATCTGTCTTAAGCGCTGCGCTTGCATTTTTGACTGTGCCGTTCCTGCTTCTTATTACCCTTGCAACAGCAGGGGGAATACCAAGCACCGACTGGGTTTTCTGGTTTGGCGTTTTGGGGTCTGCCTTCTTAAACGTTTTTGCAACACTTTTATCATATACCGCAATAAAACACGCTCCTGTCTCGATCTTGGCTCCAATCGCGTCTTTTAATCCCTTATTTACCGCCCTTTTTGCGTTTGCTTTTCTTGGCGAAAACTTAAAACTTGCAGGAGTAATTGGAATAGTGCTTATTGTGGTTGGTTCGTATTTTCTCAACATAAAAGATATTAAGCACTCGCTTTTTAGACCCTTTAGCGTGCTTTTTGGCAATCGTTTTGTTCGCTTTTTTCTTCTGGCTAATTTTATCTGGGCGATAACGCCGATTTTTGAAAAAACGGCAATCTTACACACGGTACCGCAATCAGGCGTATTTGCTGCGGCAGCGGGCAGCAGTCTTCTTTTTCTTTTTTTAATTCCGGTGGTTAAAAAGGGTGTCCCCAAACCCTTTTTAGAGCTTGGCCGCAACTGGAAGTGGTTTATTTTGCTTTCTATCCTTGGCGCAGTTGGGTATTGGGCTGCATTTACCGCGTACTCTTTGGCCAATCTTGGGTACGTTACTTCGGTATTTCGCCTTTCGATAATCTTTACCATATTTTGGGGATGGTTATTTTTTAAGGAGGAGAGAATCAAAGAAAGACTTTTGGGCGCTATAGTGATGATTACGGGAACTATACTGCTCGTCCTCTAACCCCAACTGGCCCAATTGGGGACGGTCCTCAGGTATCTTGACAAGACAGTCCGCAGAGTGCATACTTTTTTTATGCCGAGAGGTCCGCGCTTTATTTTTCAGAATGCGTTTTACCACGTGTTTAACAGAGGCATTAACAAACAAGTTATTTTTCCTGCAGAAAACGACTATCTCTTTTTTCTAAAGAAGCTCAAAGACTTCCAAAGGAAGTACGATCATTCACTCTATGCTGTGTGTCTCATGCCAAATCATTTTCACCTCTCAATCCAAACCCGCAAAGCGCCTATTTCAAAAATTATGGCATCGCTTACAACAAGCTACTCAATGTATTTCAATCGAACGCATGAACACTTCGGGCCGGTATTCCAAAATAGATTCAAAAGTATTTTAATCGAAAACGATTCGTACTTTCTTGCGCTTTCTCGGTACATCTACCTCAATCCAGTAAAAGCAAGCTTGGTTGATGATCCAATGATGTACAAGTTCAGCACCCTTAGAGAAGCGGTTGGACGGGAGGCGCTAAACTTGCTTGATAACGACATTGTTCGATTAGTTGGAGAAGCAGGAAGCGGAGTAAAGGTATACGAGCAATTTATTTACGATGGTATTTCTGAAGATTTATCAGAAATAGAGGGTTTATTTGAAAAAGAAGAGGCGGCTTTTGGCACAAATAAATTTTCGGTGCGGGCAAAAAGGAAGTACGTCTGGAGAAGAAATAAAAAGTATGCTTAATTTGGACTGCTAGGACAGCAAGTCCGAGGACCGTCCCCGAAAGGCGGTCCCCGAAAGGCGCGAAAGGCGTCATTGGTACGCTTACTTTTATTAGCTTCCAGATCCTTTTAGTAGATCCAAAACAGCGGTAGCTGCTTCCAATTTTTTCGCTTCATTTGGCTCTGCAGGCGTTGGTTGAGGTGCAGCAGGACTTATTTCTTGTTGCAGTTTTTGTCTCGCTTCTTGTAGTAATTTTTCCTGTTCTGTATCATATGCTGTTTTGGCTTCTGTAAGATTGTGCTCCATGATTTCAGCTACATGTGTCGGATCTGGCTCAACAACGAGCAAAGCAGCACCACTTTCTATGGATCGTGTAATTCCACCTGTTGCATTCGGATCCTTAAGAATAAATTCTCCAAGCTTAGGTGTTACGCCTCTATAGAAAGCAACTTCAGGATGATTTAAAGATGAAGAAAAATCAACAGAAACGTCTTCTCCAAAATTAAGACTAGAAACGTTGCCATTATGCGCGTAGCCACTTCCTTGCGTAGAGCCCCAACTCCGCAACCATGCTGGTTCATCTGGACGTACAGCGCGACCTCTGCCCACCAAGCGCGCAATCGCTCCTGAAAATATATCATCTTGTTTTGTTCTATGTAAAACAGTCTCATATTGAGGAAACTTCGGGTCTGCTCTCCATTCACCCTCTCTAATTTGTAATACCTGAAAACCATCTTGCGTCGCAACTAAATAATCTTGCATTTCTTCTCTTGTCCCGCCAGGATAGGGATTATATTGATGTCTTGTTCCATCGTTAGACAAAGGATGACTTAAAACCATGAATTTTGTTTTTCCTTCTCCAAATTCATTCACAAGGTGGCCTCCCAACTCTTGATTTCTTGCTCTAAGACCATCCATTGCCTCATTCATCCTATCGTTTACGGAGAGTTCTTTTTTCTCAGGAGTTGGAGACTGTTGCGCTGCCGATTCCGAAGGATTAGCAGTTTTTGCTACCTCGATTGTAGGCTTTACACCGCGGTGGAGCAAACGCCTGAAAAATCCCGTTGGTTTAGAAGCAGAAGGTGCATTCGTCGGAGTTGGTTCACTTGGCATATATACAATTTGTCATATTTATTAACAGTTGTCAATATGATTTTTACAGAGAATGAACTCACACTTCTGCTATGAAGTTAAGAGCAAGCGGCATTGTTGAAGAGGGTTAAGGTTTTGCAGTTGCCAGGTATCAAAGAGTGAAGTAAGGATTGCTTTTGTCTCTGAGCCTTTTGGTGTTTTTGTTCCTCCT
>JACQKQ010000014.1 GCA_016204465.1 Candidatus Levyibacteriota bacterium | reverse complement strand
ATTCCTAATTCCCTCCTTAATCCGTACCCATTCAACCCCTATCCCAATAATCGCTTTAATATTTTTTGCATCGCGTATGACGCGACCGAGTTCTGTGAAGTCGCTTCCCTTGCTGCTGCCGCCTAAAATAATGATTTCAGGTACTTCAAACGCCTCTATAGCTGCAATGGCAGTCTCGGGCGTTGTTGAAAACGAATCATCATAAAACCTAACTCCCAAAACCTCCCTGACTAGTTCTAACCTGTGCTCCAAACCTCCAAACGTTTTGAGAACGTGGACAATGTTACCCAAACGTACGCCGGCAAGGCTCGCTGCTACCACTGCGGCGCACACATTCTCAAGATTATGTCTTCCTGGCAAGAGAATATCCGATACGTTTATAACTTCTCTATCTCTAGCCTGTCGATAGCTTGATAAATTCGAAGCACGAATATCGAATCTCGAAACAATACCTAAATTTGAATTTTCAAAACGTTTTGCATTTGTTTCGGATTTCGGATTTCGGATTTCGGATTTTAATAGAGGCAATCGAATAATTACTTTGTTATTTTTAACGAAGCATCCTCTCTCCACTTCCCTCTCTCTACTTACATAGAAGAGTTTGGCATTCGTATGGATATCCGATTCGTTTGTTGCCGGGTAGTCGCGGTTGAGGATGGCATAGTCACTTTTTGACTGGTGCGCAAGAATGTTGCGTTTCGCCTCTATGTACTCTTGTATGTCTTTGTGGTAATCAAGGTGCTCGCTTGTTACCATGAGCATTAACGCAATGTGTGGTGACTTTTGGAGGTCTTGAAGCTGGAAACTGGAGAGTTCAAGCACAACCCAGTCATGTTCACTAATTTTGTCCAAAAAATTTAACGGGGGTTCTCCAATGTTTCCACCCAGAAATACATTTTTATTATCTTTTTTGAGCATTTCGTAAATAAGTGACGAGGTTGTGCCTTTTCCCTTGGTACCGGTTACGCCAATAATTTTTCCAGGACAGAGGTCAAAAAAAATCTTCGTTTGCGAGGTGATTTCAACTCCTTTTTTCTTTGCCGCCTGGATTTGAGGCAAATTGAGCTTTACTCCCGGGCTTCGCACAATCATGTCGTACTGCTCTAATCCTTCGAGGTAGTTCTCCCCCTGATTTTTGTCAAGTAGCGTCACCTTCGCACCGTGCTTTTTAAGCCACACGGCACTAGAGAATCCTTCTACCCCAGCGCCTAAAACGGCGATTTTTTTATTGCCAAAGTCCATACACGTCCTTAGCATTATACCCTAGATGGCTTTGCAGCGCACGCAAAAGCGCGTTTGTACTCCCAGAGGTAAAAAATTGATGGCGTGGTTCTTTTGCATAAGCAAGCTCATTCCGTTCTCCCAGCACTCGCCGAACCTGTCTTGCAATCGCAGCGCCTGAGTCAAGAATTTGCACATTGGAACCCAAAAGTTGCTGTATTTGATCTTTTATCAGGGGGAAGTGCGAACACCCAAGCGCAAGCACATCAATCTTTGCTTCTTTGAACGGCTGTACTGTTGCTTTAATGATTCGAATCATTGACGTACTGTTCTCCCCTCCTTCGATGAGCGGCACCAGGGCATCGGTGCCAATATTTATCACCGTGCGATCACCCGCAAATTTTGCGATAAGGTCTTTTTGATACTTACTATTTGCAGTTTGAGTCGTTGAAAGAACGCCGATTCTCCCATTTTTCGTGGTCGAAACAGCAGTCTTGATCACCGGCACTGTACCGACAATTGGGACGTTAGGAAATTCTAAACGTAGTTTGTCCAAGCACGAAACAGTAATTGTATTGCACGCAATAACAATAAGTTTGGCGTTATTTTTGAGTAAAAACTGAACCATTTTCCGGGAAAGCTCGTGAATCTGGCCTGCAGTTTTGTTTCCGTATGGGCAATTTTTCGAGTCTGCAAGGTAGATAGTTGACTCATAAGACAACTCCTGAACTATTTCCTTCCAAATAGTTAGTCCCCCGATGCCCGAATCAAGTATGCCGATTGGTTGATTTTTCATTATTGAGGCTTAATGAAGAAAAATCTTTGATCTTTGATTTTTAATTTTTGCATTGATTATAGTACCAGGGGTGGGGATCGAACCCACAACCGCAGCGCTATGAATGCTGTGCTCCACCATTGAGCTACCCTGGCTTATTTAGCCATTTTAGCAGAATTTAGTCCCTCAATCCACCCTTTCATTTTCAATAAATTGTTAATACTATCTTTCACGTGTACCCTTAAAACTCCATGATAATTATCAACATTATATTGCTTTTTCCATTTTGAAGTCTGATAAAAAGTTTTTGTAAACTGGCTTAACGGTAAACCTGTCAATTCAGACCAATATTTTTCCATTTCTCTTACCTTTTTTTTATAAGAAATATTAAGTGTCAATCTTGCAATTATATCGTTTTTATTAACAGCTAATATTTTTTCCAACCACCAGATATAAAACTTTATCATTTTTGGATCAGAATTACAAAAGCCTAAACGGTGTTCATGCTTATTTTTAAAGCCTTCCGCCCAATACAATGCAATTCCAGCTATAAAAAGGTCTCTTTTGGTTAAATTGCCGATATCATTTTTCCCTTTAATCAGCAAGCTATTTTCTAATCCAATCCTTTTATTCTTAGCACTCGTTTGAACTCTTAATCTACCAGCTTGCAGAGCTTTTTGAGTTCGATTTTTTAGTCTTGTAAGCTGTGCTTCTGATAGAGAAATATCTGAAATCCAAGTTCTAATTGTTGTTTTAGGTATACTGGTTACTTCGTATATCTGGCCAAGACTGTATCCTCTTCTCCGAAGCTCACGGACATTATCTATTTCTAGAGCTGAATGTAACATATCTTTATTATGATTAAGTTTCTAAACAATGTCAACAAGATAAAAATGGTATACTACAAAGAGCGGGCATTGTTGTTGACTGAGAATATATTTTCTGCTATCATAAATTCAACGCGCGGGGTAGTGTACAGTGCACGTGAGGCTTAATTAAATGGGCCCTTGTAATGGCAACATTATGAGAGAACTTAGCTATATCGGTAAACCCCTCCTTTGTTAAAACTTCTGAGGGCAATACCGAGGGAAGTCAAGCTAAAAAAGCGAGATCCCGTAGAGACTACACGCTAGGCCCCTGAGTTTATCGAAGGGTGATGATATAGTCCGACACTCCGAGTAATCGGAGCAACAGATGCATAATCTCACAGGTCGGGCGCAACTCCCGACCCCGCAACAACGAACCACTCATTTCAAGATGCACCAGACGGTGCATCTTTCATTCGGGTTCACTGCTGCGATTGTACAAAAGTACAATCTTGCAATGAATGTAATAAAGCATACGCTCCCCTTGATCTTATTTTCTACGAAGCATATCGAAACGAGAAAGACGCAAAAAGAAGAGAGGAATATTTCAAAACAACGAAAGGAAAAATAACCTTTTGTATGATGCTAAGGGAGTACCTGAACGAGAATTAGCCCTTGACAGATTGTGTAATAACTATATAATTTCAATATAGCCTATATAGGAGGGATCGTATGCAGTCAGCAGTTATTAACTTCACCACAGAAGAAAAAACAAAACAAGACGCCCAGAAAGTAGCGAAAAAAATGGGCATTAGTCTAAGTACGGTGTTAAACAACTACCTAAAACACTTTGTGCGAACAAAAAGAGTCGTGTTTAGCGCAGAGGATGAAACCCCAAATCAATGGCTTATCAATGCCCTCAAGGAATCCGAAGAAGACGAAAAAGCAGGAAGAGTTACTACCTTTAAAACCCCCAGAGAAGCGCTTGACTACTTAGACAAAGAGATTGCAGATGAAAAACGAAAACTCTCCTCTCATTAAATATACCACCCTATTTAGCAAGCAACGAGAAGCATCACCACTTGAGGTTAAAATTGCCTTTCGAGAAGCACTTGAATTGTTTCTGGAAAACTCTCTTAATCCTCATCCCAGCTTGAGAAGTCATCCCTTAAAAGAACAATTTGCGGGATACCAAAGTATTGACGTTACTGGGGATTGGCGAGCACTGTTTACAGTTAAGGAAAGCAAAACGCAAACAGTTATTACATTTCATATCCTCGGAACGCATGCCCAGATATATGGATAATGTTAAACACTACGAGAATGATTAGTTAGCACTTGACAGAAGTGACTGCACTTGCCAAACAAGGCAAAATCGTTTATCTGGAGCGTATCTGAACACTTTTGCTTTCTCCTCTTCTTCTTGCTACAATCACTCCGACTGAAACGATCTTAGATTCCGCCAGCTGGCGGATTGCAAGTCTGGGCAATTCGTTTTAGTCGGTTTTATTCTGCTTTGTTCTGCATTGCAGAATTGCAGAAGCCCTTTAACAGTTTGCGGAACGTACAAAGTTTACAACTTTTACGTTCCTGCCACGTTTAAATTGCACTGCAATTTATTACGTGGGCGGTTAGTATAGAGTATAGTACTACATAGTAGACTATAGCGCCGTTCTCAAAGCAAGGAATGGGGAGGAAATTGTTCAATTGCTACATTGTTTCATTGTTATTTTCTCTCCCTTCTTTGCTTTGGGGCGGAAAGCAATCCTTAGTCTACCAAAATCTCGACAAGGAGAACCATCGTGAGCGGTCCAAGAGACCCTGACCCACGCCGCTGAGATAAGCGATGTCCGCTAAGACACCTATGCATAATAACCATTACGCACGTTGAAGACCCTGACAACAAGGAACATCGCTGCAGCAATGCCTATTGCAATTACAATCTCCTAAGAAGACCCTAGTCACGCAGATAGCCTTTAGGGAGAGTCCGCCCCTCTCCCCTTGGCCTTCCGTAGCCTCGTGCGAAGGAGGCTCGCTACTCCATGGAGGTTTTTCATGTCAGCAAAGGAAGATAAGTGGACAAGGGGAGATCATCGTAACTATACCGATCGCAAAAGCGGCAATTCCCTTTCCGGGCAATCCTGCCCGAACATAGCATCATAAAGGAGGCATAGATGAAGGAGACCCTTCTTCCCGTGGCGCCGTTTGCCACACTGGGATGCATGTTGGCTGCATACTTGGTGGGTGAAACCGCCGGAGGGCAGCTTATTGGATTTCTTAGCGGTGTAGCAGCGATGGGCGCTTGCTGGCACTTGCGCAAGTTCTACGCTAACCGCAACTGATGAAGGGCCTTGGCCGGGGTGGCAATCGGAACTCGCGTTACGGAGTATTGCGGCGTTAAGCGCGCATATGCATCGCGTTTGACGCGACACTCCCAGAGTTTTCTGGTTGCCACCCCTAGCCATCCCCCTTAAAATACTACCAATACTACCAATTTCAAATTTCAAATTCTCGTTTTTGCGAGCTTCGAAACAAAGCGCGTTGAAAATTGTGAATGAGTTGGCAGGGGGATCACCGACCTTTAGTGTCGGAGGGGGCCTGCATTCCCCCGCCTAACGAATGAACAATTTTAGCGCGACTTTCCTGCTCGCCAGTTTGGGCGACTTTGCTGCCAAAGTCGCAAAGAAAAAAATCCTGAAACCGCGTCAGACGCGGTGAAATGAATTCGGGATGACAGGAAAAAGGTTTAGAAGAATAACTTCCACCACTTTCTCCAATTCGGCACTTCCAAAAGATTCTTTTTCTCCCCCAACACGCCTGTTGGCAGAATAACAATTACTTCATTTTCTTTTGTCAAAAGGAGATTATTGCGCGCCTGCTCTTCGATAAAGCTAGGGTCTTCGACTTTTTTCACTTGCTCTGTAAGTTCCAAATTTCGCTTTTTCTCCGCTGCTACTTCTTCCTGTACGTTTACAATAAGGTCGTTTTTTTTCCATAGATTATAAATTGTATGCGCCAAATTGTTGATAACAATTAAACAGGCTGCCACGACAACAAAAAACGCTAATTTTTTCATATCTGAAATGGCGCTTGACGAATACGCATAATAGTGATATTATAGGCTATCATAAAGTAATCGTGAGTGATACTTTATCGCTTGGATTAGATCAACGCGGATTCTTATCCGTGTTAATCCCTTAAAGGCTTTACATTGGATTACGCAGATAGATGTTATCCGCGAAATCGTAAAACCGTTAAGGTAAGTCCAAGTCACATATTTTACTATGAAGGCAGTTCCGTTGCACCACGCGCATAGAGAATTTAAAGAGTTCTTAAAAGAAAAGTTGCACTCAACGTCTACCATTGTAGCATATGGCAAGGACATTGAGCAGCTAGTTTCTTTTTTGAGAGAGCTGCAAAAACAGCAAGTCCACGAAGTCACCAAAGAAGACATCGAGGCGTTTTTGGCAAAACTCTCAAAGACAGGCTATACGCCAAAGTCCATTTCGCGAAAAATCAATTCCACTCGCACCTTTTACCGCTTCTTAAAAGTTCAAGAATACATTACTGACGACCCTTCCCTTCTTGTTGCTCACCCTCGCTACGAACTTGCCCCGCCGCGCATTTTAACACCAATGGAGTATAGGGCGCTTCGCGATGCTGCACGAAACGACCCGCGTATGTTTGCCATTATTGAAGTCTTGCTCCAAACAGGAATAAGGATTGGTGAGCTTGCAAACTTGCGGCTTGAGGATATGCAAAAAGACGCACTTAGGATTACAAGCTACGAAAAGCATCCAGAGCGGCTCGTACCGCTCAACAAATCAGCGCGTGAAGCGCTTAACCGCTACCTTCTGGTTAGGCCAAAAGTAGCAGAAAACCGAGTTTTTATTACTAAGTCCGGCAAGCCCTTCCTTATTCGCAATATAAGAACTGCTATTGAACGATACTTCCGTTTAGCCGAAATTAAGGAAGCAAAGGTAAACGACCTTCGCCATACATTCGTTGCCCACCATCTTAAGCACGGCGTGTCACTTATTGTCCTTTCAAAGATATTAGGCCACAAGCGGCTCTCGACTACCGAACGCTACCTTGAGTTTGTCAAAGACCGCGGGAAAGAAAACACGCAGCTTGTCGAATTATAATTTGACCGCACTTTTATCCGCTGCGACAACTAACGGCAAACCACATCAAGGAGAAACTACCCGAATATCTTTCATCGGAAAATCAGCTTTGTTATTCGTCACCAAGGTTAACCTGTGTACCTTTGCTTGCGCAGCTAAGAAACAATCCAGTAAAAATATCCTTTTTGTCTTTCGTGAGTATTCAGTTCGATATGTGGCAGCAATACTTGCTATTTCTTCATCGATTGGTAGCTTGCGAAATGCTTTCTTGATGGCACCAAACGTCTCCTTCTGCTCCTCTGTTGCCTTAACTAAAAATTCAGCAATGACAACGACCGATAAGACAATTGCATTTTTTTCTATTTGACGCTTAAGAAAACTCGCTTCTGGCTCTTGATTACGGAATGCTTGAATAAAAATATTCGTATCAGGTAAATATGTCATTGCCTTACTCTAACTTACCGAATCTATGAGCGTCTTCTTCTTGTCGCGTCTTGCGTATGTATGAATTGACATTCTTTACCTTTCCCCACCCTCCTTCTCCAGGATTAATAGAACCGATAACTTCTGCTGCCAATTTTTTAAGATCAACCTTCCTCTTTTTTTCTTTTGCTATTCGTTCTCTTGCGGCAGTGCGCAGATACTCTGCTAAGCTTTCACCGCTAGCACGGCGCTGGCGTTCAATCTCGTTGCGAAGATCTTTTGGCAAGTAAATTTGCGTTCGTTGCGATGGCGTCTGCATACATCATTAATATACATCATAAAATACCGGTTGTCAACATACTTGACACAAGAACCTAAACTATGAACCTATTTTCAACCAAACCCTCTCCGTCTTCCAATTCGCCGAATAATTTTTTATCTTTGCTTTGTGTTTTTGCTATTTAATCTTTGATTTTTGATTTACCTACTGAACCAATTCTCCAAAATCTTCTTGGCAATCGGGGCAGCGACATTAGAACCTTCGCCCGACGATTCTGCCAAAACAGTGAGGACAATTTGCGGGTCGTAGGCTGGCGCAAAAAGCGTAATCCATGCATGCGGCAAGTCCTTTTCTCCACCGTGCTGCGCCGTGCCTGTTTTACAGGCAATAGCAACTTTGACAGAATCTTTTTTTATGAGCGATGCTGAAGTTGTTGAGGGTTTTGGAATTAAAAAATTTTTCCCATCAATTTTGATCTTTGCACTTTGAACTTTGAACTCGAAGAGCGGCCACGCTACTCCTCCCGGACTGCAACTCTCAACCATGCCCTCCCTTATCAGAGAAATCGTTTTCTCTGATAAGAATTTCGAATTTCGAATTTCGAATTTCGAATTTTTAAGAAGATGGGGGTTGTACAACGTGCCACCATTGGCAATTACTTGAGTCCAGCTATTTACTTGTAAAGGAGTTGTTAAAAGGTATCCCTGTCCAATGCTGTAATGATATGTATCCCCCAAGTACCACTGCTCGCCAATTGCTTTTTGCTTCCAACTATCGGATGGAACAAGCCCTGCAGCCTCGCCGGAAAGATCAATCCCAAGCGGCTTGCCAAGCCCAAAGTTTTCTGCCATTTGCGAGATGCGCGAAACGCCCAATTTTTCCCCAAGCTTATAAAAGAAAATGTCATTTGATCGCTTAATTGCTGTAACAACGTTTACTTCACCTTCTGTTTTCCCGTACTGAAGAAAGTACCAGTTGCCAAACGAAAACGCTCCAACTTGCAAAATACCTATATCTTTAACAAGAAAACGTTCGTCAATTGCCTTGTCCTCCAAGCCCTTTGCCGCGGTAATAAGTTTAAACGTTGAGCCGGGCGGATACGTACCTGCAATTGCACGGTTTAAAAACGGCTGGTTTTGGCTATCATTGAGAATCTCCTCAACAGTAAAATATGCGCTTTCTGTACCTTCCTTTTTGTATGTGCCTCCCATGGTGAAAAGGTTTGGATCAAAAGAGGGTTTAGAGACAAGCGCCAAAACTTCGCCTTCTGGTGTAGTTGCTACTACTGCTCCTTTTGTAATGTTGGCCATTGCAAGAAAAGCTGCTTGCTGTAAGCTTGCATCGAGCGTTAGCGAGATGTCTTTTCCAGAGGTAGGGTCTGTTTGGCCAAGGGTGCGAATATTTTTCCCTGTTGCATCTACTTCAGAAAGCGCCTTACCGTCAACACCGGAAAGAAGATTTTCGTACTGCTTTTCGATACCAAACTTCCCGATAATATCGCCCGGCTTATAAGAGGCATACCTATCTTCACGAAGCTCTTCTTCGGAAATTTGCGAAACGTACCCTAGAACGTGCGTAAACGCCTCCTTGTATGGGTAGCGACGCAAACTATCAATTTCCAATATTTTCCCTTGTGCAAGTTTCTCCGTTGCCTCCTTGTGAGAAAGGAGTTGTGTCTTCCCGTCAATAGTCTGCCTAAATCCTGGCTCATTAAAAACAAGCGGCGTGCCATTTCTGTCAAAAAGTATGCCTCGCGGCGCGTAAATTGTGGTTGTGCGAATACGGTTTTGGTCCGATAGGCCTCGGTAGTACGGTCCCGCAACAACCTGAAGCGAAATAAGCTGAAAAAGCAGCACACCCATAAAAAAAATAATCATGATAAGAAGAAAGGGGCCTCGAAAAGACACTGCGCTTTGATCTTCGTAACTAAAGCGGTGTCTACTTGTTTTCTCAAGCAGAATCGAATCGCCAAACGCATGTCCGTGGGGTGATCGTTTCATGAGAAGCAGTAGGCCCGGCAGGGATCGAACCTGCAACCCTCAAGATATAAGCTTGATGCTCCGCCATTGAGCTACGGGCCTTTGTGCACCTTAATTATATCAAGTAGAGAAAGTAGAATAAAGTAGAAAAAGCAGCTACTTTTACAATCGAGCGCGTTGCGCAATCTCTGCCTCAATAACCGCAATGTCGCGGCCGTACTTGAGGCGTGAGAGCTCTTTGACATTGCGGGGATAAGCTAATAGGAGTTTTGTACCAGATTCAGATAGCATATTATCAATCCTCTTAAGCGAGCGAAGCCTCAAGTTGTGTCCTCCAAAAGAAGTCTCCTTCTCTTCCATTCTTTCATCGCATCTTCCCAACTGCCAGTGAAATGAAATGCATGGTCATCTATGTAAATAAGGGCAGCGATTTTTACATTTGTTATACCGAGTACTCTTGTTTCGTGCCAGTGTTCGTCTTTCTCCGGAATAATGACTACCGGAAATCCTATCTTTTCAGCAGCAGCTCGGGGTCCAAACCAAGGATACAATGTATCCATCCATTCTTTTATTTTGTCGCGCTCCCGTGCGGAATGAATAAAGACAATAAAATCCTGTTTGAGAAGTTCATGAATCCCCTTAAGGACCTCCGCATTCGGTTCATCATAAATTGATTCATCATGTGTTCCCTTTCGAAACTTATGGACGACCCCATCAAAATCTACTGCGATTCGTCTTTTCCAGTTATCTCTGTGCATAGTTTTCAAACAAACGGGTGTTAAGGGCATACTTCGGCACAGTATTATACAACGAATTTTTCATGCATATATACAGTTTCTGTAGACGGTCCAAAGGAAGCATGCGTGCTAGTTTTGCAATATCTTCCGGCTGTCCATAAACCAATAGATATTTGCACAGTTTAGTGGTTACCACAAACTGCTCGTCCAACATGATCCCGGCTATATCCTCGATGGAATGAATCGCCGCCATCGTAAGCGTTTGCTCAATACGCGGGTCGCTATTGGGATCGAGAATAGCAGCGTATGCGTACGTCACATCTCTCGGTAAATTGCCAAGATTCTCTCGGGCTACCGCCTCATGTCCACCAGTCGTTCGTATGTCATCGACAAAAATAATGTTTTTATCACTAACCGTACTTGGCACAACATCATAGACAATTGAATGTAAATATACAGTCCGTTCTTCCAGGGAAAGTACCGCAAAATCCACTGTCGGAGTGTTGTGTTGTCGAATACGAAGAAATGGCAATTTTACATTATGTTTTTGGCTTATCAATCGGGCAACTTCTTCCGCAAGCAGCACTCCCGCCGCCGGAGCATAATCATACTCAACGGCCGCAACCACCGTTTTGCTGTTTACCAATTCCGGGTCAATAATTTCCGCCACCTGCTCGGCAAATTTGCGAACATCGGGCAAAGAACCGAATTTCATTTTTGAAAATGAAATGGCATCAAAGGCAGACATACCTTCCGGCGTTAGCAGATTTGGCGAAATAATTCTTTCTGACGGTTGACTATGTAACATGTCTTCTTACTCTTTATTTTGCATGTGCGCGTACCATTTTCAAGGTGAACGATAACAATAATAAATGACAATGTCAAGAAAGAAGAAGACTACCGTTCAACTCACCCTCTGAAGGAGAATTTACTCATTATAAAAACATCTAAGGAGTCGAAATAGTTTTCGGAGGTTTTCCATACGTATCAAGAGCATCCAATAATCTATCAACTTCTTCATTGGTATTATAATGAACAAATCCTACTCGAATAAATCCTCCTGTTTTTTCAAGACCTAAACGATCAGACAGTGACTTAGAATATACACTCCGACTCCAAATATTTATACCGTTTCCTTCACGTGAGAGAAAAAAAGCCATGTCGTTTGATTTTTCTCCATCTCTTGATACTGCAATTGTTGGAACTCTCCACTGTGCTTTTTCTTCATCTACTATTCCCCAAAGTCTATATTTGGATCTACCTTTCATCTCTCTAATAAATTTCCATGTAAGTCCATTTTCATATTTTTCTATTGCTGTCATTCCAGTCTTCATATCTCTTCTTCTGCCGGTAAATTGGGGAAACTGATCTTGATATTCTGGATGGTCACCTCCGATTGCTGCAAGATATTCCATTGCCGCAGTTGCACCTGCAAGAAGTTCATATGGCTGTGCTCCATTCATCCATTTCCCCGGTATTTCATCTGGAGCAGGCCGAATTTTATATGCCGGTAATCTTTCTAGATGCTCTCTTTTCCCCCATAAAAGCCCTACATGTGGCCCAAAAAATTTATATGCAGAAATACCAACAAAATCTGCGCCCCACTCTTGAACATCAATTGGCCCGTGAGGAGCATACGCAACTGCATCAACATAAGCCATTGCACCAACCTGATGTGCAAGTTCTGTGATTGTTTTTACGTCTGTACGGGTTCCTATAGAAGAAGATGCTGCACAAAATGCGACAAGCTTTGTCTTCCGAGAAAGAAGTTGGGCATACATTTCTATGTCAATTTGAGCATCCCCATTAATAATATCTGCATGAAGAACGGTCACACCTCTATCTTCAGCAGCGCGTATCCAAGGAGAAACATTTGCATCATGATCTAATCTTGTAACAACAATCTCATCTCCCACTTTCCATTCAGTGCTAATAGCCCGACTCACTTGAAATGCAATGCTTGTAAAATTTGCCCCAAAAACAATCTCGTCTGCCTCTGGAGCATTTATAAAATCTGCTGTTACTTTAGCAGCTCTATCTATTGTTTCATCAGTCGCAATACTCGTTGGAAAAACTCCTCCTTTATTCCCATTTTTATTGATAGAATAATCTATTATAGCTTCAATTGCAGAATCCGGCATTTATGTTCCGCCTACAGCATCTAAAAAAATGGGGGCATCAGGTTTTCTTAAGGCAGGAAATTGTGCTCTATATTTTTCTGGATTAAACTTTAAAGTCTCCATGATTTCAATATCGTAGTACTACTTTATATTAAAGTTGTCAAGCCCTAAAAAAATTTTGTTACTTACGATTCAAAATCGGACTGTTTCCGACTGAAAATCGGACTAGGTCTGGATATGATATATTCCCATCATACGATTTAGCAAAGCACGCAGAGAAGGAAAAACACTCTTTCGTCCGTTTACCATTCCCAAACCCTATACCTATATCAATGACATTTTCTGTTTACGAGAGAAGCGGAGAACAAATGGGTATCGGAAAATCTCGTTCTACTCCCATGAACTCCAACTCCCCAAAGTACCGCCGTATGAAGAGGTAGCACTCCACGTTATTCCCGACAAACAACAGCAAACCCTTGAGCTACGAATCTGGTGGCATGATCTCTTTGTGTGTAACGTGACGTATCCTTTGAAACTTTTCCGTAGTGTTGAGTTCAAGTGGTGCTCCAATGTTTTGATTTGATTCTCAGTAATTGTATCTATGCTCATACCTTTTGGAATATGTCTTCTGATTCTCCCATTAGTATTTTCTACAGTCCCTTTTTCCCAAGAATGGTATGCGTGACAGAAGAAGACAGATACTCCAAGCTTTTTTGCAATCTCTTGATGATTGGTATTTTCAGCACCATTGTCTGCGGTGAGTGTTATCCGTACTCTGTCTGGAAATGTTGTGAGTCGTTTGATAACTACTTTTGTTTTTGCATCAGTAGATTTTCCAGTAAGAGAAAGCACTGTCAACCTCGTTATTCTTTCCGCCGTAACAGACAGAGCAGTTTTGTCTGTTTGTTTACCAATGACATTATCTGTTTCCCAAAGGCCAATTTCCTGCCGTAGAGCAACTGCACCAGGTCTTTGGTCAATTGATACGGCATTGGATATTTTTGAGGCTCGTTGTACTCGTCTTCCACCCATTTTCATCCTCTTTTTTCTGGAATTAGGGAGTAATTTCCAACAATCTCCTCAGGAGTCCAGCAAAAAGGTTTGCGTAAATGCTGGCTGCTTTTGTGGCCTAACTGGGACTTCTCCACTTTCTGTCATAGTTACAATCGAGCGCGTTGCGCAATCTCTGCCTCAATAACCGCAATGTCGCGGCCGTACTTGAGGCGTGAGAGCTCTTTGACAAGCTCCGAAACACGAGGGTTGGCAAGCCTTTTTTCCTCGGACATATCGCGGGTTAAGTCCATGGAAAACGGCGGGGCCGGCTCTCCGCCGACAATTGTTTTAATGTAGCAGTTGTACTTGTCAATGTTAATAAGGTCTGCTTCGGTAAACGTCGGCTGGAATTCGTGCTGCAAATAGTTTGCATCGGTGACGCCAACGCGAAAGGCAATGAGTGATCCGACATTGCCAAAAATCGCGTTTTTCACCTCTTCTTCCATTTGACCGATAAACTGGTTGGCAACGATAAGATTAAGCTTGTACTTACGGGCTTCTGACAAAATTTGCGCAAAATCGGGCGTTGCGAAGTTTTGAAACTCGTCAACGTAGAGGAAAAAGTCCGTGCGCTTTTCTTTTGGCATATCCTGCCGGCTCATTGCGGCAACAAGAATTTTTGGGACAAGCACCAAGCCTAGAAAGCTTGAATTCTCTTCGCCAATTTTTCCTTTCGAGAGATTCACAAGCAAAATTTTCTTTTCATCCATGACTTTTCGAAAGTTAAATGCGCTATCTGACTGGCCAATGATATTTCGAATCATCTTGTTGGTGACAAACCGGCCGAATTTTGAAACGATGTAATCCAAAACCTCTGATTTATGAAAGTCAGATGTTTGGGCAATCTGGTCGGTCCAGTAGCGCCGGATTATCGGGTCCTGCACTTTTGGTAGTAATTCTTGAACATATGCTGCGTCTGTTAACGCGCGCACTACCTCAACAAACGTGCTCCCCGGCTCGTACATGACAGTAAGCATTGCGTTTCTAATGGCATGCTCAAACCGCGGACCAATAATACCGGTTTTGTGCGGATCGAAAAGCTTGTACATAAGGCCAATAATCGAAGTAACTACTAAGTGTCTCTGCTCCTCTGTTTGCGCCTCAAGCATATTAAAGCCCATAGGTCTGCTTGTGTCGGACGGATCAAACAAGATAACATCTTCTGCCCTAGCAGGCGGAACAAGCGGTAAAATATCTTCCACCAAATCGCCGTGCGGGTCAATCACCGCAACCCCTTGTCCTTCCCTAATGTCCTGCATAATCATCGCTTTTAGAAACTCCGATTTTCCGGTACCGGTTTTACCAATAATGTACATGTGCCGCCGCCTGTCGTCTATATCCATAAAGACAGGTTTTGTAAGTCCTCGATAAGTACTTTTTCCAAGGAAGAGACCTTTTTCTGGAATCTGTGCTGGAGCCGGCGCTCGTTTTGCCGAAATCCAATGGATGTGCGGGGTTGTCACGCTCTTATTTGGAAAGTGAAAAATAGTTGCTAATTCTTCACTTGACAAAACCGATGTCTGCCCGCGCATAGGAATGTATCGGTAGATAAAGTCGGTCATAAATGCCCACTTGAGATAGTGTTTATTTTTTATAAATGAATTTTGGCCGCTAAATTGGCTAAAGGCGGTGGTGATGTTGGCAAGGTGAGCGTCTGCCGCTTCTTTTGTGCTTGAAGACACGACAATACGAACCACCGTATCAAAACCTGCTTTCCCTACCTTGTTTTCAATTGCTTCAAGCTCCTTAGCATCTGCCGAGTACTTAGCCGTATCGGGATTTGCTTCGGTTTTTTTTGTTTTTGCAACGTAGGATCGGCCTTGCTTTTTCCATTTGCTACCCGTTGGACTAACGAGGATTTGAATTGCCGCACCTTCGCCGTCTGTCATCTTCGCAAGCACAGATGTAATTGAGGAAAGTGGATCGGTTGGTAAATCTTTGTAGACTTTAATCGGCAGGTAGCTTGGCCCCTTAAGTTTTAGGGAAACAAACGCAACCTTACCCTCCTCTGAAAAAATGTTGTACTCGTCACCGGCAATGTACTGCTTGCCCTTGGCCGTTGCCTCGTCAATCGTCTTTATATCCGCGTCCGGATACGCGCCGTTGATCTGCTTTTCTACTAAATCGCGAAGCTTTCCTGGCACGTGGATATAAAACCGAATGTCACCGGGCAAACCGACAATCTCAAACCCAATGTGGGGTTGCATTTTCAGAAACGACAATATGCCGCCCTTTCGAAGCGAGACAAGGGAGGAGAAAAACTGCTCGGCCGCGTCAATTTTAATTTCGTTTTCCCGCGGGAGCGCTACCTGCAGTAAAACAGAGCCAACCGACTCTTGCTCGCGGTTGCGAAACCTAAACCAAAGAGCAAAAAGGTATAAAAAAGCGGCAGTTGCACCAACGAAAAACAATGCGCCAAACACGCCAAAAAGCAATGCTAAAATAAACGCGGTGATATTATCAATTCCCGGCATTTTCGTCCCTCCCAATAACTTTTTCGTGCATCATTTTTACTTGCCTTAAAACCAACATAGCAAGCCACACGATAGAATCGGAAATTTTCTTATGGGTTTTGAGTATAATGTGCGCCTGTTTTGGATCCATTGGCAACACTAACGTTTCTGAAGGGGTAGTTGGCAGTGGTGCTGATTCTTTTGCGTGTGCTAGTCCTGCTTCTTGTGCCTCGTGTGGAATTTGCGGCGGTTCATGCTCAAGCGGTACTTCAACCCCTGCTTTTTCTACTTCGGGAGAGAGCGCAGGCTTTGTCTCAACCGGCGTTAGCAGTGTTTCCGATGATTGCAATGGCGCTCCCAAAACCTCGTGCTCTTTTTGTACTCCGCTAATTGGTGTTTGAGCAACTTGCGGCGGCGATGGTTGCTGTAAAGGAGCTGGCGCTGGTGTTGCCAAAGATGTATTTTGTGTCTTTTGAGCAGAATTGTCCATAAACGTATGATAGCACGAAAAGCAGTAAAGAGGAAGTAAAACGCCTTATTTGTTCTGCCAGATGGTTTCTTTTTGCTTTTCTTGATAATTGACAAAACGCGCCATGGTAAAAAGTAAATCTGAAAGACGATTAAAGTAAATAAAGATGTGGTTTGGCACTGTTTCCTTTTTAGATAACTCGACAAGCCGACGCTCTGCACGGCGGCAGATGGAGCGAGCTAAGTGCAGCGCTGCTCCTGCCCTCCTTCCTCCGGGGAGGATGAAATTACGAAGTTCCGGAAGTTTTTTGGTGAGTTGATCGATGAGTTTTTCAAAATGAATAACGCGAATTTTGACGTTATTGGTTATTGGTTCATTGTTCATCGTAGAAGGAGACGCGAGAACAGCACCAATGGTGAAAAGGTCATTTTGTATTTTTTCCAGTTCTTTCCTAATTCCTAATTCCTTATTCCTAATTCCTGCAATCGCCGCGCCTATTGCGCTATTGAGCTCGTCAACCGTCCCTATTGTTTCTATGCGAAGCGAACTTTTCGAAACGCGCTTCCCGCCGTACAATGACGTCTGCCCTTTGTCGCCGGTTCTCGTGTAAATCTTTACCATAATTTAAGTCGAGCATACACCAATGCTGTTGCAAAGGAAACTGCAGAAATCAGCAGAAACGCCATTTTCGTTGTGCTAAATGAGGGGGATTGGGAAACAGCACTTGCCGCTTTTACCTGTTTGGAAGGACGTTGTGTTGATACGGCAGTTACAGTTGGTGACGAAAGAATGCGTGCAGTAAAAACCTGAGCATTTGTTGGTTGCACTGTCGGCGTTGGACTCGGTACGACTGTTGTAATTGGAGCTGGTGAATGAACTGCTGTTGGTACTATTGTTGGTGTTACGGTAGGCGTAATGACTACTGTTGGCGTAGGCGTTAGCAAAACCGTCGGTGTTGGGGTACTGGTAACAGACGCTGTTGGCGTAGGCGCTTGTGTAATTGATGGCGGGACAAACATGTAAAGCAACCACCCTTTCCCCAATAGCGCAATCAGAGCGTGACTTGTTGTCGTGGTGTCATCGCCGCTGTAGCTTGGAAAGCCGCCACTTGCGCTCTGCTGAGCAGTGAGCCAGTTTTTCGCAAGCGTTGCCTGGGATGAAACTCCTAAGCCCAACACATTAAACGCCATAAGCGCCCAGCTTGTCGTGTCTGCGTCGCTTGTGCCAAAGTAGCCAAACCCGCCGTCTGCATTTTGATGCGAAATGAGCACGTCGCGCGCGTTCGCGAGTGCGCTATCAAGGCTTAACAAGGTATTTGTGCCAGTGTATGCCATGCCACTATCTTTTGCCGCTTGCAACGCCTGGATCGCCGCCGCAGTCATGTCGTCTGACGTGTCGCAGAACTGACACGTTGTATCAGGCGACCAACTGAAGCTCCCGTCTGCTGCCTGGTGGTCGATAATAAAGTTAAGCGTATCTTGCGTAATCGTTGCATCTGCCGTGCTCCCGCTTGCGATTAAAGCCAAAAGCCCAAACATATCGTCGTTGAGAAGGTACGTCTCGCCAATTTGCTGGTTATTGTAAGCACTTTCAATGTGCGAAACGTAGTTCACAGTGCCAAAATTTGTCGGGTCATCTCCTGCTGCAACGACTGCCAGAAGTGCTGCCTCCCAATCGCTCACTGTTGAAGTAGCAGCTGGCGGATGGGAAAGTAAAAAATCCCGCAGAGAAACGCTAGGGTTTTTCACGGTGTCAATTGGAACGCCTGCGGCACTAAATGCAACCGCAGCCCACTGCGAGGGATTGCTAAACCCATTGGTAATCCTTCCCGTGTCATCCTGCTTTGATTTCAGAAAATTGATGCCATTATCAACTAAAGCATCAGCAAAAACTGTTAAAGAAGAAATGTAAAGTGCAAAGCTGAAAAAGCAACACCATAACGCAAAGTGAAAAATCTTTACTTTTTGCTCTGTAATTTTGATTGTTAATTTTTGCATTTTTAACTCCTTAGTGCCCGATATATTCCCATGAGACACGATCGCCATTACTCACCTGTATATAGCTACACCCCTGACTGGGGCTTTGCCCGTTAACCTTATAGACCCACCAAACCGAGTTTTCTTTTCCCAGACCGTTAATCTGGTAGACAGCATAGCTTCCCAAATTGCTGTCAAAACGCATGAGCAGTTGCGAGATCTTTCCATCTTGGAGCGCTTTTGCAAGCACATCGCACTGGTTTTTCCCTTGCTCAATTGTCAACGTGAACTCGTTTCCGCCGTTGATCGAAACGTGCAACTGTACTGTTTCTGCTGTTGGAACTGCGGTTGGTACGTTATCTGGCGGAGGTGTTGCGGTTGGCTCTTGCTGATGGACTTTTGGCTGTGAAACAGACGTTGGAATTCCTGTTGAAGAAGCAGCGACAAATCGGCTATTCGCAGACCATCCATTTATTGATTTGCCAGTTGGTGGAGGCGTTTGCGTTGGGCTAGTTTGTGCGCTGAGGACTTTATTCTCAATGTTTTGTGAAACTTTTTGCTGTGGCGAACTTGAAAGAAATATTCCAAATGAAACAGCAGAAATCGCAAGTAGTCCTGCAGAAATAAAATAGTGTTTTGTCGTTTGTTTTGTAAGTTTGACCATAGCGCTTCCTTTGCTCGAAGGAACAATGCTTGTCAAAAGCCTGCGATCCGACTGTAACGGCTGCGGCACAGTATCTGGCTTACACAGATTTCGGAGCTTTTGATTGCACAAGTTTCAAACGGTAAAGGGAAAGCAGATTTTTGATGAATGCAAAACTGCCAAAAAACAGCCCTGTATAGAGCAAATCACCAAAAATAGTATTTCTAAAAAACGGAATTGCCATGGTGTACGATTGCAAAAGGCCATCTATGGTTTTTGGGTACATATTCGTAACCAGCCAAACGCCAAAGTTTGTGATGATGAAAAAAAGGAGTGATGAGAAGAGCGCTGCGGAAATGATTATTGGAACTGATCTATGCGTTTTTACCCACATGCCAACAAGACCGGTGAGTATGAAAGAACCATATACAAAAAGCATGGTATTATGGAATCCCAAGAAATAGTCGGAAACAACCATTGAAAAAAGCGGAACAGCAAGTGCATATTTTTTGTTCAGATAACAACCGCCAAACAGCGCCATCGCCGCAATCGGAGCTACATTTGGCGGGTGCGGAAGTAAACGCAGCAAAACGGCAAACGCAATGATGGAAAGAGGCGCTAGGGTATTTGAAATTGAAAATTTGAAATTTGAAATTTTCATGTTTCCTGCTCGGGTTTGCCACGTTCACTTTAGGTAAACGGTGTGTATGGTTTTCTGGATATACAGTAGCGGCACTTCCACCGACTTTCACGGTGTTTGCCCATACACTGGTTTAACCATATTAAACCTCTTTTGTAAGATTTTCAAGAGGCAAATGATATAATTACCTCATATTATGGATAAGCAGCCAGAAAGAGAACCACAACCAAGAACAACAGAAATCATTCATAGTCCAAACTTTACTGTCTTGATCAACCCATCAGTAAGCCATCGTCAAGATGTAAGGGAATTAGTTGAAGAAGTTAAAAATGGGATTCCTTCTTCATGGCTTGCCAGAGAAGATCCCAGCTGGCGCCGAGACATAGCAAGAGAAGTCGATCCTGATTATGGTCAATGGATAGACAACGAAAACCGACCCCGATTTTTTGCAAAAACCCGCACCATGGGTATGCCTACGTGGGTAGCGTATGCTAAAAAAATGGAACGAGGGGATGTTTCAGATTTTGGCTTTTCCCGCAGAGCACACTACGCATTTGCTTCGCTACTAAATGAAATTAACCTTAGTCCAAAAATTAAAGCAGCCCTTAATCATAAGGAAGTAAAAGAACTAGCAGTAAAATATGGCATGGAGGAAATAACCTTTATAGAGCCTCTTATTGGGCTTATTAACAAAGTTACAGGACAAAAAATTATGGTCTACGATTTTATAGATGCACAGCCTTTTTCAACAAAAACTACTGGACTACCTTATAAGGAAGCATCCTCTTTTGTCTTACAGTTGAATTATATATTGGAGGACAAAAGCGGGACTATTAATGAGGAACTTGGTGGAGCACAGCTTATGGTTGATAAAGTTAATCCAAAGAAGCTCTACTTAATTGATATCGAAGGGTATCATGCTGTTCCAAAACACTCGGAGTAACCAGTACTGCTCCTCGGACAAAATAATCTTTGAAGATTATTTTGTCTGCATGTTTTTTCATTCTTGACAAAAATATACATCATCGAATACGATGCATATCGTATGAAAAAAGCAACGAAAAGCTCATTGGCGAAACGAGGCAAAGATGGTACAAAGCGACTGTCTGCGTACTATAGCTTTTTGGATGCTCTTAATGGTTCTATAGACCTCAAAACAAGAAAGAAAACGCATTTCGCAGAGCACGTCGACGACATTTATCTTAAAGATTAAGTATATTCGGATACATTCCCATCTAACACTCGCTGTATCCACAGCTATAGCATTTTTTGCAACCTTCTTCGTAGGCAAAACTGCCTGTTCCGCACTCGGGGCAAATGTCAAACAAGTGTGTTGAGGCAACCGGATGCATTGCGGCTTTTGGCGCAGAAACGGCAGAAGCAGATCCATCGAGTGCAAGCTGTTGCAAGACTACTGTCCCTTTGTTTTCCGCCTGCGGTTGCGAAACGCCATTCTGCAGAGCAGAACCTAAATGCTCATTTCCCGAGCCAAAATTCTGCCTTGCAGAACCCAAGTTCTGCTTTGCAGAACCATTACCCTGCCCGTTGCCCATGACAAACCCCGTCTTATCCTCTACTCTCCCATTCACGGTAAAACCATACTGCCGCGCCAAGACTTTTGCCACTGCATCAGGCAAGGAACGAATCTTTTCTTTTCCAAACCCAATGCTTCTTGCTCCTCCAATGCCAGCAAGTCTTGCAATAATCTCGCGCACCTTCTCCCGCGGCGCAATTGCAGCAGAAAGCCGCAGATTAAGGGAAATCATTTTACCCAAAGCCTCGGCCATTGCCGCAACATCGGAACCGGACTTGCCAATGGTAATAAACAGCTCAAAGGGGTTTTTGTGCTCATCGTGATTTATGGTGACAAACGCAGTCCCAACCGGTGTTTCGGTTTGGTATGTAACACCCTCGACCATTGTTGGCCGCGGAATCACCGGCTCGCCAAACACCAAAGGCTTCTGAACCGTCTTTTCTTGCTTTTTCTCTTCAACCCGTGTCAGCACGCCAGCACGAGAACCATCCCGCATATAGGTAATGCCTTTAAGTCCCATATCGTATGCTGCCATATAGAGCACCTTTACATCTTCAACAGTGTGCGAGTTTGGCGCGTTGACAGTTTTTGAAATGGACGAGTCAATATACTCTTGGGCAATTGCCTGAACCGTTGTGTGCTCTAAAGGCGTTAAATCATTTGCCGAGACAAAATAGTCTGGCTTTTCTTCGTTTAGGTGATCCTTCTTCCACGCTTCCAACAACGGGTGGTTTAAGATGTGCTCGCCGGTTCGATCGCGGCGAATAAACGTGAATTCATAGACTGGCTCAATGCCCGATGATACACCGGACAAGAGACTGGTTGTACCAGTTGGCGCAATAGTAAGTAGGACTGCGTTTCGAATACCCTGTTTTGTAATCTTTGTTCGAATTGATTTTGGTAAGTTTTGAATGTGGTAGCCTTGCAAATACTTTTTTTTGTTGAACTTGGGGAATGATCCCTTTTCTTTGGCTAAATCCGAAGATGCTTCATAAGCATTATCCCGAAGGGTTGCAAAAATCTTTATGACAACCGGCAGCGACTCCTCGGAGCCGTAACGCAATTTCATTTTAATGAGCGCATCGGCAATGCCCATAATGCCAAGACCTGTGCGGCGAATATCTTTAGCGCATTTTTCGTTCTCGTCAAAAAAATAGTACGTGTCGTCAATAACGTTGTCCAAAAAGCGAATGGCTGTGCGAACATCGCGGCCAAAACTTTCGAAATCAAACTGCTCGCTTTTTACGTATGCGGCCAAGTTCATCGCCCCTAAATTGCAAACCGCCCAAGCCCCGAGGGGTTGCTCGCCACACCCACGAGAAACAACGCCTTCCGTAATCCAGGTGTCTGAAGCTGGCTCGTGCAAATCATACACTGTTTCTATTCCATCAGATTCGATTGAAACAATCCGAGCAAGCCACGTGTTGCCGGTAAGCGCGAATTCTTGCTGGGCAATTTGCAGCCTCTTTTGTTTATCTGGATGAGAAAGCCCAATCTGCTCTGCAAAAACTTTCATGCCAGCACCAGAAATAATTACTTCATACTGCTGATGCTTCGAAACGATAACACGGCCGTTAATATTTCCATTTGCGACCTTCTTAATTGTTGCAATCCGACCGTGTATACCAAAACAGAGAAGAATTCTTCTAATATCCAAAGCAAGTCTCTTACTCGTTGTCTTAAATCGCAAGAAAGGATGGTTACTGCTAAGATCAATATTACCATCTGTGCTGAACAATCCATCTAAAAGTCCTGCCAGAAATTCTTTATTTGAATTTTGATACTCAAGAGGAATTTTCTTCTCAAAGGAATACGCTGGCGTCAGCAATGATTGCCTTACCAAAAGCGCCGCGCCATGTGCTGATTGCGCAGTGAAATTAGCAGAGTATCCTCCAGCTGAAGCGTCAAGCCTAACGACACCTGTTTTTTCTAAAGTAGTTCTTACTAAGGCATTCCACTCGGTTTCGTTGGTGTTCACCGCAACTTTCACCACATTTCGATTGAGTGTTTTGGGGCTAATGCATCCATCCCCTAACAACATGCCAAGAAAGAACCCATACTCTTTATTACTCCAGCCACTTGGTAAATCAGAAACAGGATTCTGTGGCATTGGCGCTTTGGCGATACGTACGAGATCTCCACTCTCAAGCTCTGCAAGGGCAAGTTCTGAAAATCGTTTATTTGCAGAATTTTTTGCTCGATTAGCATGCTTAATAGCATGAAACTGATGTGCTGCAGTTACCCGAAGCTCTGCGCCGTCAGAAAGCTTGACGCGAAAAACCGGACGTTTTTCGTATACTTCAACCTCGTCTACTACACCGCTTCCTAGCACAGTACCTACTCGATCACCTACTGTAACTTCATCAGCGCGTTTCCATCCATTCGCTGTTGCCACCAACGTATCTCCTGTAACACAGGGATTGGTTGCGATTAGCTTCTCAAACCAAAATGTGTTACTGCGTTTATTGGAGCGCTCTAAAAAGTGCAGCCCCGGCTCGGCAGAGCGCCATGCTGCAGTGCAGATAATATCCCACAGAAAGCGCGCTTTCACTGTTTTGTGCACCTTAACGCGGCCGCCAAGCTTTTTCCACTCGTCAATCTCGCCGTTCCAGTGCGTGTCGTAGCGTGGGTCGTCTAAATCAGGATACACCAAATCCCAGTCCTTATCTTTTTTTACTGCCTCCATGAATGCGTCAGAAATACAAACGGAGAGATTTGCGCCGTTTATTTTGGAAAGATCTTGCTTAACAGTGATAAACTCTTCAACATCCGGATGCCAATCCCACAGCATAAGCATGGTTGCGCCTCGCCTTGTCCCGCCCTGCTGTACAACGTCGTGTGTCGCGTAGGAGAAAAGCCCTGCCCACGTGACAGGCCCCGAGGAAGTACCGTTAACCTTCCTGACTCGTGCCCCTCGTGGGCGAAGCGACGAGAGGTTAAGCCCAACCCCGCCTGATCGGGATTGAATCTCCACCAACTGCTTAAGTGATTCTAGAATTCCTTCCCGCGAGTCCTTGGGGGAAGGAATGACAAAACAGTTGTAGTAGGTAACCTGATACCCTGTGCCAGCGCCCGAAAGTATCCTGCCGCCAGGAACAAACTTAAAGTCAGCCATCACATCATAAAATCGTTTCTCCCACTTTTTACGGTTCTTTGGTTTTTCCTGCTTTGCTATACCATGGGAAACCCTTAGCCACATTTCATTTGGTGTCTTTTCTGTAGGATTACCCTCCTTGTCTTTTAAGGAATACCTATCTATAAATACTTTTTGCCTAATACCGTCTAATTTCATAAATGCTCCTTTACTTAATATCTTTTTTGTTAAGATCGCTACATGCGTTGTTCAAGAAAAATGTAAAATTTATTCTATGAGCCGCTTTACCTCTTTTTCGAAATCTTCTACATCCAAAAACCGCTTAAACACACTCGAAAATCGAATATACGCCACCTTATCAATCTTTTTGAGCCTCGTTGCAACCATTTGTCCAATCTTCTTGCTCTCCACTTCTACTGAATCTGCGACTCTTAGTTCTCGCTCTACTTCCCCAACAATTCTTTCTATATTATCAATCCCAACCGCCGTCTTTTCGCAGGCTCTAATAATGCCGTTTCGTAGTTTAATTCTGTCAAACTGCTGCCGCTTGCTATCTTTTTTAATAACAACTAAATTAATATTTTCGACCCGCTCATACGTTGTGAACCGCTTGCCGCACCCAATGCACGCTCGTCGTCGTCGAATCGTTTCTAAATCGTCGCTGTCTCGCGTTTCAACTACCTCTGTTTTTGTATTTTCGCAGTACGGACACCGCATATAAATTTAAGATGCAACATTCAAAATGCAAAATTAATTTTTAACTTTTCACTTTGAACTTTTAATTTGTTAAGGAACCCTACAATTAGTGTCACAAACGATAATATGGCACTAAATAAGCTGCGTCAACTAGCAATATCTATATCAGAAATGCTCAAGGTATGTTTCTAGCTTCAAAATGTTTTTGGGGCAGAAAAATTGCTCTTTGCGCAATATGCGGCGGGTAAAAAAAATAGTCGTTTATCCTTACACTTACAGCCTGCTTCGCAAGGTATCCATTCGCTTTATCAGCGTTAAAAAGAGGGGCTGGTGCTCTTTTGCAACTAACTGCGAAAAACCCTGCAACACCTCAATGTGTTTTGCTGCGGCTTGCTGATAACGAAAAGCGAGAGCGTCAGTATTAATTCCCTGCTTTCGTGCCTCATCAAGCTGTCCTATTCCCTCTTCAAAGTAGTTTATTCCTTTGGAAATTGTTGATTCAGCGAGTGCCTCTTTTTTTTGTTTCACAAGCATAATACCGGTGCTTAGTCTTTTATCCGCCTGTAAAAGATTAAACTCTGCTTTTTTAAGCGGGTCGGCAATCAGAAACGAAACAATGCGATCTCTGATAGTTTTAAGAACGTAGAAAGGGCTGCCGGGCAAAAGCCCGGGATATGGCAATTGGTACTCTACCTTAGGCGTTGGGGTAACTACCTCTGCTGAAACGGTTGCATCTTCGTCAACCTCCTCTTGCGCACGGATTTGAAGAGGAAAAAGGGCGAAGAGCAAAAATGCGACAAGCAGGAAATATGTTTGCATGGTAGATTAGGTGTGTTTGTTTGTGATGCGAAGATACCACACTGCGATTGGTTTTGCAACTATTTGGAAACGCCAAGTGCCTGGAGGCCAATTGTAAGTGTTTCTTCCTTGTTGTGTGAGTAGGTATTGATAACCAAATCGTAATATTTCTTGTCCCAGTAGACCCAGTTTTGATCGTTATTTGCATACAGTCTTCTGAATTTTGCCAAGTGCTGGCGCTCTCGTTCTTGCACCTCGTGCTTTGCTTTCTCCACAGAAATTTGATCTCTGTTTACAAGTCTATCTATACGAATGTCTATTCTATCATTGCCTTGATTGTCTTCGCAGAGAATTAGAATTTTAAACACCCCCGGCATACCTTGCGCGTCAAATCCCGCAAGGTGGCTTTGGATAATGTGGTGTGACTCTTCACGGAGCATTTTTTTTACTCGTTCTTCGTATTCTAGATCGAAACGGTCTGGCCGTTTACTTGCGTCAATAATACTAAATCCAAGGTCTTTATTGACTTGCCGCATGAGCTTTCCGCCATCCAACACATCCCAGCCAAGTTTCTCGGCAAGCTTTGTCGCCAGCGTCGTTGCCCCACTGCCAATCCTCCCCGACACGGTTATGTTTCGAATATGTGACAAATCAATCGGTTGCATATTACTGCTCGTCTTTAAAGACCGAATAGAATTTTCCCTCACTAAATGTTTTTTGCAACTTCGTCTGGCGTAAACACTCGCGCATTCATGCACACGTATACTCCTGGCGGCAACTTTTGCACCTGTGCGATCGCGTAGCCTAAATTAAACGGCCCGTCGGAAAAATCAAAGCCTTTAATCGGCACCATGGAGCCGGTGAGCGCAATTGCTTGGTCGGCTCTTTTGAGGTTGTCTTTGAGAAAGCGGGCAGTGTCTGGCATGGTGTACGTGCCGTGTGTGACAATAATCTTTGTCGCGTCGCTTTTTTCTACGGCTTTAAGAACATTTTTCCGGTCTTCTTCTGTAATCGCCCGGCTATCTTTCATGCAGATTTCGGTAAACGATATTTGTTCATAGAACTTCAAATTCCGCCCAAGCTCGCCAAAATATTCTGGAAGGATTGAGTGATTTGCAACAACCACCGTGTCCTGCGCGCCATTCCACACCGAATCAATCGTCCCGCCGGTAATAATAATATGAATTTTGTCTCTCTGTTGATTTTTCACCTGTCCCGATTGTAGCGGATTTTGCGTAAAAATGGAATCTTTTACTTGTATCTTACGATAAAACGTGCTATCCCCAATAGGGTGGCAAAGCGAATTGTTTCAAAGGCATTTCGTTCACGGAGGTGGATTATATGGAACCTGTTGGATGGTTTTTAGTTGCAATAATTGTTTTTGTCATTCTGGTGGGTATAGCGATTTAAAAAAATAGTAGATAGAGCCGCGCCGTTTAGTAAGAATCCCCTTAAAGGGAGTGCCGTACCTACCGAAACTACGTTTGTCATAAAAAAAGAAGACATGGAAGAGGCGATACGCGCTCTCAACATGTACTTTAGGAAGTAATAACAATCAAAACTGAATGTGTTTTGATGTTTCGAAAGATCAAAGTAAATTCATCTGTACGCTGTTGATCTGTGGCCGTCGGAGAGATGTAAACACATATTATCCTCTATAGACTCCCTGTCTATCCCAAACTGCCCTAATCAATATTATTTTATTGGCAAAATCTACTTCGTAAACAATCCTAATTGGAGGAATTTTAATTCTATATGAACCTTGAAAATCGCCAGTCATTTTCTGGCCAAGAAAAGGATTGGTTTTAAGTAACTCTAAACTAGCAGATACTTTAAAGATAAACTTTTTATCTAGCTTTTTGAGATCTTTTTTTGCGTGATTTGATAATTTTAGTTGGAACATGTATTCCAAGCTCCTTCTTAACATCTTCCCAATCATGCACCCTGCCCGCTTTAATGTCCTCATCGCCCCTCCGAATAGACTCCATAAGTTCTGTGTCCGACATAATATCAAGTGTTGCTTCTAAAGAATTCAAGTCTTCTTGACTTATTAACACAACTTTCGCTTCCCCTTTTTTGGTAATTCCCACGCGCTTGCCCGAGGCAGAAACCTCATCGATGAGATCATATAATTTTGTTCTTGCCATAGTAGCAGAGATTGTTGTCATAGTACAACTTATCGTACGCTTTTCCGTACGTACTGTCAAGAGGGGTTACAATTTTCTTTGTTGTCGAAGTTGTTGGCGGATTTTGCGGCCTTCAAATCTATCGCGGTTAAAAAGCGGCACTTCGATAGCCGGAATGCCATATCCCACAAAAATGCCGTTTACCCACTCGTTATTGCCAATCACCGCATCAACCTTTCCTGTTCTAGCAATCGCTTCTTTTAACCACGCATCATCATTAAAACAATCATTAAGAGGGACAACATTCACAACACGAGGGACTATATCTTCTCTTTGTATTGCCCTGTGAACAAGCAGTTCACGTACCTGAACAGAAAAAGGGTTATCTTCGTTTTGGACATTTGCGCTCCCTATGCCTATAATAATAGTATCGGCAAGTGCAAGCGCCCTGTGAAAAAGATATATATGTCCAGCATGCAATGGTTGAAATCTACCAATAACAAGCGCCACGCCGTACCTTCTTAGTCCCTCGTCTTGCCATGGTTTTTCGCTAACTCCCGCAATCGCCAACATTGAATACGCTTCCAAATCTTCAAGTTGCAGCGCTGGGTGTGGCAAAAAATTTTCTCTTGGGGCTGTTGGCGCTATCTCGTAACCGTTATTTTTTATTTCACGCATAGCGTTTCTTCCCAACCATGATTGCTTCTTCAACCAGGCGATTCGCGTAGCCGTATTCGTTGTCGTACCACGCAATTATCTTGACGAGATTGCCACCGACTACTTGCGTGAGCGAGAGATCAACAATTGCCGAATGGGGGTTGCCGATGATGTCCGAAGATACAATCGGGTCATTTGTTGTCTCCAAAATTCCTTTGTATTCGTTTAGCGATGCTGCTTTTTTGAACACATTATTTACTTCCTCTTTTGACGTGTTACGTGCTACGAGAAACGTAAAGTCCGACAATGACCCAGTGGCAACCGGCACGCGAATTGCCAATCCAGTAAATTTATTAGCAAGCGATGGGAGGGTTTTGGCCGAAGCTAAAGTTGCGCCGGTTGAGGTGGGGATAATGTTTTGTGCTGCTGCCCGAGCGCGCCGGTAGTCTTTGTGTCCTCCATCTTGCAATCTTTGATCTGAAGTATACCCATGAATCGTTGTCATCATGGCTTTTTCAATGCCAAACGACTCTTCCATAATTTTTGCTACCGGCGCAATGCAGTTAGTGGTACACGACGCATTGCTAATAATGTCTTCGCCTTTGTATTTGTCGGTGTTAACAGAGAGAACATACGTCGCTGTATCATCTTTAGAGGGAGCAGAAATAACCACTGCCTTGGCGCCGGCTGTGATGTGCGCTTTTGCTTTGTCTGTTGTCCGTAAGTGGCCTGTTGCTTCAATGACAACGTCAATGTTGAGCTCTTTCCACGGCAACTGTAATGAATCTTTTTGCGAGAAAACGGGAATTGCTTTTGCGTCAACCACAATATCGCCGATGTAGCCGTGTTTGGTGTTGGAGGCTCCAGGCTCTGCAGGATTTGCGGAAATAGTGTGGCCCGAAAGCGGGCCATACATGGTATCGTATTTGAGAAGGTACATCCAGCCTTTGATGTCTGTAGACTCACCGGCGTTGATGGCGGCAACCTCAACTTTGTCGCTGAACCGCTCAAGAATTACCCTGTGGGAAATTCTGCCTATTCTGCCATAGCCGTTAATCGCCAAACGCACCATATACTATATATAATAGTGAGTTGGTAAAGTCTTGACAAGCCCACAAACTTAGAACCCCATAGAAGAGAAAAATGACCGACATGGTGCCCTTTTTGCGTTTATGACCCTTTAGGGTAAGCTAAATTCTCACCAGTTCGTTGAACGTGTACCTGCGTGGATGAAGCACCAAACAATCCTCCATCCTATCGGGAGAAGGAATTGTATCTTCATTAGTAGATTTTGGTATCTCCACTTTTCCTTTGAGCAGCACTGGCAAATTGGCTGCCTTAAAATCCGCTCTTAGACAGCCAAACTCCCAAAACGTTTTTTTCTCTTCGCCCATGACCAAAACTTTCCTTTGGTTGAAATGCGTATCTTTCAAATTGTGCGTTAACGCAGCAAGCCGCAACATAAACTCTGCATCTTTATTTTTAGGTTCAATAAAAAACCTCTCTGCTCCAGTCTTTTCTTCTTCGCCTGGCTTCCAATCCATAACCACACGAAAATTCTTTGTCTCTCTTAACACCCTGCCTGGTACAAATTGCGGAAGTTTTCCAACTTCATTAACAGTTGTTTCCATGCATTTTACTTAAAGGCAGCTTATTCCAAGACGGTGTAGCCGTTCTTGCGAAAGGATTCGTCAAAACCAAAGATTCATCGTTTCTTTTTGATCTCACTTGTTAACATCTCGCGAATAATCTGCGTTCTTGATTTTCGCTCACGTGCGGCGATGCAATCGAGCGCATCACGGAGATATTTTGGTAAATAAACCTGTACACTGATCATACAACTTAATATAATAATATCATACGTGTTCATGTGCTGTGATTGAAAAAGAAACGAAAAAACTACCACAGTTTGAGAAACCCGCCCGAGCCGAAATCCAAGTGAACGTGGACTACGTTGGCTTTACGCTTGAGGAATCGCCGTGGGTAGATAGGCTATTGTTTGGATAGTGGCGAACTAGACCGCGACAGACCGGAGATTGTTTCAAAAATAGAAAAGAAAGAGTGAGAGAGGGTTGTGTGAAACAACAAAGAAATGCCGCGCAATGTGGCAGATGATGTTGGTTTCACATCTGTAGGCAGAAGGCCCGTCTGCGCCGGGCAGGGCCTGTGGCAGCATTGCTACCCCGTGGTGTACTACCACAGACCCCTACCTCACTTACGCGTTCTGCTGTGCGGCTCCCCGCGCCGCTTTCAGAAGTCGTGAGATCGTCGAAGGCGATCGCTTCAACTGACGTGCGATCTCCCGAACACCCAAGCCCTGCCTGGCGAGCCGAACGGCCTCCTGCCGCTCTTTTTCTAACATGAGGTACGGCCGGGGCGAACGACCCGATGAACCAGCACGGCTTCTCCTTGGTTGGCGTATTCCGTGTTGCGCTGGACCGGCTATGCGAGGCTGTTGGCCACCCTCCGCTAAGTACGCAGCAAGCGCCGCCTGGATATCGCTCCTTTCTACCTTTAGACCCATATCTTCGAATTCTTCGAGAAGGTCCGCGAACTCCTGCAGCCGAAAGGCCTTTTCTCTGCAGATTTCAGCCAGGCGTTTCAGTGTTGAAAAGCTTGGCGTCTTCTTCTGTGGCATCTTTCTCTCCTTGTTTGATGGTTGCGAGCTGTGAACCGAGCTGTGAACCGATAGTTATTCCTACATGCTACCCTCTCCCACGTTGTTAAACTCTCGGAAAAATTCTCAAGAGAGAATTTTTGAGTTTGACAAGTATACTACAATGAAAACTTTAGTGCTGCTTGAGAAGCCCGCACGCAGAGAAGTAAATGTTTGTATTGACTACGTTGGCTTCACGCTTAAGGGTTCACCATGGGTTGAAGGGTATGGATTGGATAGTGCAGAACTCGGCCGCGGCAGACCAGACATTATCCAAGTGATACTCCCCAGGCACAAGGTCTGGGACTTAGTGTTCTTTAGTTAAAAGTTCTAAGTGAAAAGTTAAAAGTTGGAACTTGAAGTTAAAAACTTTGACTTTTGAATTACAATTTTGCATTTTGCACTTTGAATTTTGAATTTTATTTATCCCAGCTCTTCTCTCTTAGCGTGCAGGAATAAAAACCACTTCAACATGTCATTCCGAACGAAGCCGAGTCTGACTTGGCGAAGTGAAGAATCTCTATTCGTTTTCATAAAAAGATTCTTCGTTTCACTCAGGATGACATAAAAAATTTATCCTAACTCCTCTCGTTTAGCATGCAAAAAGAGGAACCACTGTTCGAAAAATGCAAAGAGTCCCTTAAACGGCGTTTCTATAATAAAATCATACGACTCCCGGTCTGATGATCAAAAGAGTATCCAAGTTTTACAAAAAGTTTGACTGCCTCTTTCCCCGAAATATTCGATAACTTACCCATCAACCTAAACTGAAACCTTTACTTGATACCATCCAACATCTTATACGGGAATAGTCAAAGATAAAATTGTTATCCATAATTATGGGCATGCTAGCTTTACACTTGTTTGGGGAAATGCAGAAAGAGCATTAAACTCAATGCCTAATATAAAAGATTAAGCAAATTAATTAACATATAATTACCCTGTGTAGCTCGATATTTCTGCTCTCAAATATTTTACTAAAACGTGAGAATATTTTCCTTTAAATATTCGCAAGATGTAACGTTACACCTTTACTAAAACGTTCACCTAAGAAAAGTTTAGTCAATTTTTCAAAGCGTTGATTTAAATCAGTTGCAAAATAAATTCTTTTGGAATCCTTTGCCAACTTCATTTCTATCTCAGGGTGTCTTTTAAGATACTTTCTTAGCTTTTTTGCTGTTACCTCACCTTGTGAGATAATTTTTACAGAGCCTGGTACATGTTTCTTAACTCTATCTGTAATAAGACCGTAATGCGTACTCCCAAGAATAAGTCCGTCAATTTTTCTTTCCAATAATGGATTAATATATCTCTGTAATAATAAATCAAATCCTTCCCATTCCATTTCATCTTCTTCTATCATTGGGGTGAGAAGCGGACATGCTACTTGAAAAATTTGTGTATTAGGTGCTAATTTTTTAATTTGCTTTGGATATCTATTTGATGCTACTGTTGCCCTAGTTGCCATTATGCCAACCCTTTGAATATTTTCATCAGCAATGTGTTCAGCAACAGGATAAAGGACACCTAAAATTCGTCTATCCCGATAGTTTTGGGGCAAGTACTCTTGTTGTAATCGTTGCAATGCAATTGCTGAGGACGTATTACATGCTATAATAATAAGCTGACAATCATTTTGAAATAAAAAATTTACTGCATCTCTGGTGAACTGATAAATCATGTCACTAGAACGTCCTCCATACGGAACTCGAGCGTTGTCACCCAAATAGATATAGTTATATTGAGGCAGTTCTGTCATGATTTCTCGAAAAACAGAGAGGCCACCTAATCCTGAATCGAAAACACCGATATTCACAAAAAGATTGTATCATAAGCAACAATGGGGTGATATTTTTTGGAAAATTATCGTTTCTAGTCTAACAAGTCAATCATTAACTGCATCTCATCACGGATAAGCCTCGGCAGAAGGAATTGTTTACGTACGTACTCCCGTCCGAATTTACCCATTGCTCTAGCCCTGCTTGGGTTTTGTATTAATTCTATTATTCGCTGCGCACATTCTTCAATAGAATCTACTAAATAACCGCACTTACCGTTAATAATTTGAACTTTTATTCCACCCACATTGCCGCCAATTACGGGTGTGCCAGACCAAAGAGCCTCAGAGACAGCTAAACCGAACCCTTCACGGAGAGATTTTTGCACTATGATATTACTTGCTGTTTGAAATGCCTTAATATTTTCTCTCTCAACTGTGTTGATAAGTAGATATATGCCTTCTTCTCCTTTTGTTTTCTCAAGGATTTGATCAATAATTTCTTTTGCGTGGATATTATTTAAACTCACTACTCCAACTATTGCCAACTGCAATCCAGGGATTTTTTTCTTTGCAATTAACCACGCATCAACAACCCCGGGAAAATCTTTCCAAGAGTCTATTCTAGCGATCTGGGTTATAAATGGTCTATGAGAATTTATGCCAAATTGTTCGATTACCCGTCTTGCTTTAAGTTTGTTCATGGGCACATTTTTTGGGCTTATAGGGTCTATCGCAATCGTTGAGGTAACAAGTTTTTTTGGATGAAAATTTTTAAACACATACTCAGGAAGGTATAAAATAACGCCATCGTATGGCTGTAGATATTTTATGAGATGATTGACAAAGCGCTCATCTGGATTATGCGTTTCAGAATGTGATTGCCAAATCCACTTCATCCTCCTCTTATTTCTTACCTGTGATAATGCACCAAGCATCTGATGATCTTGTACTAAAACAAAATCCCAATTATCACCTTCTACTTCCTTTGCTATACCTTTGTTAAAGTTTTCATAGATTTTCCATTGTTTGGGTGTTAAGACATATTCTGCACCTTGGATACAGTTATAAATTCTCTTTGTTGCTTCGTAAAAGTCTGGCGGGACTTCTGAAATTGCTTTCCACTCAGCCTTAATCCCTAAGTTCTGTAAAAGAGGAATTAAACTTGTAAGGTGTTCGTATACGCCGCCCCTGTTTTGGTTAGAGTTTATATATAGAATACGTTTATTACGTAATTGACCTGAAAGATAGATAATTTCTTCAAAAAGTTTGTAATCAATCACAACACGATATTCCTGAAAATCTCGTGGGGCAACGCTTACATCTTTCAACATATATCGGGATTATAACTCATTAAAAAATAAACAAGACATATTATCTAACTCTTCAGAAACGCGGCTATTTTATCTACTATCAATACGCCCTCAGCTGGGTGGTTAACAATCCAAGGCACAATACCATGATCACTTCCCGGCACAACAACCATTTCGCGCCTTTCAGGTGGAACTGCATAATATATCATCTCCATTACCTCTTTTGGTATCGGGCTATAGTAGCCCTTGTTATCTATCTCTACTTTTCCTGCAGACGTGCCTTGTGGTTTACCGTAAACAACCGGATCTAAGCCATCATACTCTCCCTTTATTAACAATAGTTTCCCTTGAAAAGCCTCAAGATTAACAATGACATCGTTCTCACGGTAACTAAAAGGTTTCGAGATGGTTCTTCGAAATTCCTCACCAAAAGGTTTATCGTAAGCTTGCGCTGAATAAATAGCCGGGCCAAAAAGGACAATCCTATCAACTTCGTCTAAATGCATACCAAGAATTTTAAGGGCTGGTGTAGCTCCGAGGCTATATGCAATAATTTTTTTCTTTCGCTGCGGATCTAGGTATGAATAAAATGCCTTTGATTCTTTCACATTATCTCCAAGCGTGGTTTGTTCCCCAGGAATGTTACTGGCAGGATCATGTCCTGACATATTGAAACCTAAAATCGAATATCCTCGCTCTCTAAGTCCAATCGTTACAGTATCGGACTTGGAATAATCAGACCTTGCACCATGAATAGATAATACCCATGGTTTCTGATGACCACTGTTATACAGTATACGTCCCTCCAAGGTATAATCGCCAACATGATGTTTAAAGTAATAACTATTTTCTAATTGCAATTTTTCCTTATTTCCATAACTCATATTAAAAATTTGGAATGGGATTTTTGTTACTATAACCCCAGTTCAAGATAGAACCTAAGAAACTCTATTTTTAACTGTAAATCCTTATGAGAATGAAATTTTTCAATAAAAGTCATCTATTTTGTAGAATTATACAATAATATTAGTACCCTCTGGTGCTATAGATTTTCTGAATTAAACTAACGCATATTTTGTCAGAAAGTTTGTTTTGAATTTTGTATGTGCGATAAACTGTCTGAAATTGTACTGTTTATCTTCATAAGAATCTTCCAAGTGATACTCCTCAGGCACAAGGTCTGGGACTTAGTGTTCTTTAGTTACTCGGTGCAATCTCGTGAGATCACCACGACTACTCCGTAGTCTCGCGATGACAAACTGCTGGGAAGAACTGAATACGTACTCAACGCATTAGTGCGGAGAGGCCGGGGAGGTCTTCGCCGGAAAGGAACGCAAGCATGGCGCCGCCGCCGGTTGAGGCAAACGAAAATTTGTGAAGAAGGCCAATCTTTTTAAGAAACGCCGATGTATCGCCGCCGCCAACTACCGTGTATGCGCCGCTTGACACAACTCCCCGCGCAATCGCCTCTGTCGCGTGCGTTACTTCCTCCACTTTTCCAAGCGGCCCGTTCCACACAATCGTTTTCGCAAGGTTAATAATCTGCAAGAAATTATCCACGCTTTTCTCGGTTATATCTGTCTCCTTACTGTTAAGCTCCGCTACAAGCAGCACCGACTTTTTCCCAACTAATTTTTTATGCTGCACCCTAACCAGTTCGCTTGTTTGCCCGGCAATCTTACCGCCTACCAGCACATAATCCGCCAACTGGTGCATCTTCTCAACCAGCGGCAGCTTTGTCTCAATTTTTGCCCCGCCAATCACAACGACAAACGGACGATTTGGGTTGCGGAGCACGCTGGAGAGCACGTTCGTCTCTTCCAAAAGTCGAAAGCCAGCAAAGTACGGCAAAAGTTTCGCAACGCCAACAGTTGAAGCAAGGCTTCGGTGGCAGACGGCAAAGGCATCGTTGACGTACACATCTGCAAGAGAAGCGAGCTTTTTTGCGAGCTCTGGATCAGTCGCGCGCTCTTTTGGATCAAACTGTAAATTCTCAAGTAGTGATATGTGCTCTGTAATCTCCCAGCCTTCAAACCCATCTATTTTCTTCGTTTTGATTTTTGCATTTTGATTTTTGAACTGCTGTTCGTACCACTTCGCCACTGGGTCTAAACTTAACTTTTTATCAACACCTTCCGGTCTTCCGAGCTTTCCGCAAATAATCACCTTTGCCCCGTGTTCGAGCAAGAAACGAATTGTTGGCAAACTTGCCTGTAGGCGCGTGTCATCAAGAATTGCTCCATTGTCGGAAAGAGGAACATCGATGTCTGATCGAAGAAGAATTGTTTTTCCCCGTACATCTGCGTTTCGAATATCCGGCAATTGCATGTCTAGTCAGTAAACTCTTGTACAAACATCTTACCATAAATGCCGCCGTCAATCACGCCGATGCCAACTCTTCCAAACTGCGCCGATAAGATGTTGGCTCTGTGCCCAGGACTCTTCATAAGACCCTGCATCGCAAGCTCTACACTTGGGGCAAGCGCTAAATTCTCTCCGGCGAAGGTGAAAGGAATTTGAGCCTGAGCCATGCGGTCAAAGGGCGAGCGCCCCTCTGGCGTGTAGTGGGAAAAGTATCCTTTTGCAAACATATCAACTGCGTGTTTTCTCGAAACGTTTCGCAAAAGCTCGTCTTGCGCAACCGATGAAAGACCTGCTGCTTTGCGCTCTTTGTTAACCATCGCAAACATTTCCTCCTCTGCTTGACCATCAACACTCACCGCAGTTGTCTTAAACTTAAGCTGCAAAGACTCATCGCTTTGCGGCTTGACGGTAATAAAGTTTAGTGTATCTAAAACAGCGCCGCCAAACACTTGTTGTATGCGCTTTTCAAGATTTTGCGTTGCGGCAAGAAACATTTTCCCTAAAGCTGCTTGGGCAACTTCGTGTTTGAGCAATGGAGAAAAAGGCAAGGCAACAATAACTGTAAAAAGAAACGAAAGGATAACAAATGCAGATGCAAGACTAGGAAAAATGCCCAAAAATTGATTGATTCGGTTCCACGGTGTGGCAAACTGCCTTTGTGTCGGAAATATAGCTGACGCCAAAAACCGCAAGAGAGCGTGTATGGTAATTTCGCTAACAAACGCCACAAGAAAAAACCCGACTGCGTTGGCAAACCCATGTGGAATTACAAACGTTGCAGAAAACCAATTTCCTACCAAAGCGTACAACGTAAGACCAAGAAAAAACGAGACAATAAAGGCAATAAAGTCAAGCAGGGATGCAAAAAGAATGAACTCACACTTCTGCTATGAAGTTAAGAGCAAGCGGCATTGTTGAAGAGGGTTAAGGTTTTGCAGTTGCCAGGTATCAAAGAGTGAAGTAAGGATTGCTTTTGTCTCTGAGCCTTTTGGTGTTTTTGTTCCTCCT
>JACQKQ010000013.1 GCA_016204465.1 Candidatus Levyibacteriota bacterium | reverse complement strand
TGCAAAGGTGACGATTGTTGAATTTTCTGATTTTCAGTGTCCATTCTGTGCCAGGGCATATCCAACTATGAATCAAGTTTTAGATGGGTATGGAGATAAGGTGAAGCTTGTATATAAGCATTTTCCCCTTAACGCCATACAACCTCTAGCACAGAAGGCTGCCGAAGCTTCTGAATGCGCCAAAGACCAGGGTAAGTTTTGGGAATTTCATGATGTGCTTTTTGAAAAAGCGGAAGAATGGACTAGTTTAAGCTCGTAAGGGCACTTATCCCTACACGTCATGTAAAATAATCAATATTTTGTGTGTACGCGTACACACAAAAATTCGACAGTTTTGAGGCTAATTTTTCAAAAAGTCCTGTCTCTCTATATCTTATATATACATATAAGAGACAAAAAACTCGCTAAATCTAAATGTTTGTTATAATTATCAATATGAAGGGATTTCCAAAACTAACACATAAAGGAATTCTGAAACGACACAAAAATAACCCTCAAGACCAATCATTACATAAGGCAATAGAAACGAATGAAATAAAGAAAACCTCATTTGATGAGCTAATAGAAAAAGGGGTAAAACAAAAACCCTTCGATAAGAAAAAGCAAAAATGAGCAGAAACAGTGCTATTGCAATCCCTATTGGTTCTTGAAATACTTGGGATATATGGAAGCGAATAATGAAAACCTTCAATCTCCAGTTTCACAACAAGCTGTAGTAGCCAATATATCTCATCGTAGAAATACAATACTGCTAGGCTTTGGCGCTCTTGCACTCCTTGGTCTTGGTTTACTAACGGGATATCTTTTATGGGGAAACAATAACACTCCTTCACAAAACGCAAATCAGCAATTAACAGTGTCTCCAACACGAATTGCAAATAATCCTTCACCCACTCCAACTTTTGCAATTGGCAATGTTATATTTTCGAGTAAAGAGTTAGGAATTGAATTCTCTTATCCTGCTGAGATAGGTGCTGCACGAGAAAATCCCGCTTCTCAAGGAAAAGGAGGTTCTGAAATAAAAGGAGAAGAGTGGTGGCGAATAGACTTTGATAAGACAGGTTTTGAACCTGGCTATTACGAAATCTCAGCAAACACTCCAAATTATATTCCAAGTTCCTGGGAAGGTTCACCACATTGGGTTAACGCAAAAATCACAAATAGTGACACTGCTGAGAGTGTAAAACAAAAACTAGCAGCAGCTAAATATAATGTCGTACGAGTAAAACCCGTAACAAGCCAAAACAGTGTCTCAGCATTCGAGGTATATTTTCTCAACTGTTATGGAGGATGTATTTTAGAAAGGGTGTATCTTGTGCCGTTTACCCATCAAAAATATAACAATCTTCTAGTTCTAACTGTCATCAAAAATATAAATGCAGGTACTGAGCTACAAGCAAACTCCGAGAGCGAGTATAAAGAAAAATATGACAAATTTTTACAAGAAACTATGAAATTAGCAAATACTGAAATTCAAAAGATTGACAATAAGCAAACAAACGCTGCGACCCAAAAATTACTTGATGGGCAGAATCTTATATTTAACACCTTGACTTTTATCAACTAAATCGCCAGTTATACTAAAAAGGCATACATCTTATTTTTGTAATGTCCTCGTACCTACGCGTAGGTACAGTTTTCGAGGAATTTTGAAGCTAAATTTTGAAAAAGAGCATCCTTCTTATTCTTATATCACATATAAGAGGATGTAATTTGTTAAAGAATCTTTCTTGGAGCTAACACTCTCACTTCTGCTACTTGCCTTAAGAGTAAATCAAACATCTTATCATTAAATTGTCTATGGTTATACCTCCATGCGTACTCATCAATGTATGCCTGAAGGTATTTTTTGGATACAACTCTATATACTCCATAGATTCCTCTTTTAAGTATTGACCAGAGATTTTCAACATTTTGTGTGTAGATATCTCCAACAACATACGTATCTTTGTGACGTACAACGTCGTGTTTGTAACCATATTTGGGAAGTTGAATATATCCTCCCCATTCGTCTGTGATAACTCTAGCTTGTGGGTCTACATTGTCTTTAATTTGTTTTAGTAGTGTCCATTTACCAGTATTTGGGATATGTTTCAGATATGCTCTTCCATTTCTCTGGACCATTCCCATCACAACTTGTTTCTCTTTTTCATTTCCATCCCATTTGTATCGTCTATTCTTTCCAGCTCCACCAATAAATGTTTCATCAACCTCAACAGTTCCATCCATAAGGTTATTGTTAACATTTGCCATTAGGATTCTAATTTGTTTAAACATTCTCCAAGCAGTCTTATATGTTACTCCTAGTTCTCGTTGCAGTTGTTTTGCTGATACACCTGAGCGAGTCACAGACATAATGAAGATTGCATAGAACCAATATTGAAGAGGTGTTGTTGTTTTTTCAAAGATTGTTCCAGCAAGAGGAGAGATTTGATACCCACAAGAGCATTGATACACCGGGCGGCTTGTAATCTTCGTAAATGTAGTTATACATTGACACTTCTCACAAAAGATACCTGAAGGGTACTTGATCTGTTTTAGATGCTCTAAGCATGCTTCATCATCTTTATATTTTCTGAGAAAACTACCGAGGGTAAAATGATCTTTCACAGACAAATAATACAGGAATATTTACATGATGTCAAGGGATAAGTGCCCTCGTAAGCTATTGACAGGTATATTCAGACTTTGGTACAATACTTTTTACCTTTTGGAGGATAGCTTTTTAGACGACTTAATGGAAAACCGAAATTCATATCTAAAACACTTTGTGAGAGATTTTTTGTGCGCATCATGACGTACATTTCGGTTTCCCTCGTTTGAAGCCCCGCCAAATTCGGGGCTTTTTTTTATCTCCTTGAGGAAGCGAACGTTAATAGATAAATTTGTTTAGCCCGTAAGGGCCGTTAGCTTAGCTGGTAGAGCGTCACATTTGCAATGTGAAGGTCGGGAGTTCGAATCTCCCACGGTCCACCAGCAGAATAGGCCCTGTACGGGCCAATGAAGAGGCCCCGTATAAATTGCTTCGCAATTTACGGGGTAAATAGGCGGTTCGACTCCGCCCGGGTCCACAATTAGTAATTAGCTTGTAGTTCGTAGGTTGTAGAAAAGAGTTTCAACTAAAATCTACTAACTACATACTAAAAACTGATTTAGCACGTTAACAAGTGAACAGAAGAAGAAGCCCGTCGTCGCATAAAGCTATGGCGGGCGAAGCAAGTAAGGTCGAATAATGGCCTTAAAGTCTACTCATAATGTCGATAATGGATGCCTTGGCAGCTTTGGCCTAGGAAGGACGTATGTATATCTACGATATCGTCGGGAAAGCGATACACAGCTTCTGATCCGGCGGTTTCCGAATGGGGCAACCCGTCCCGATTAAATCGGGACAATCGTATGTGAAGGCTTTTGCCGAAAGGTGAGAGTGATAGCGTGCGGTGGGGCACTACCTGAACTGAAACATCTAAGTAAGGTAAGGAGAAGAAATCAAATGAGATACCGTCAGTAGCGGCGAGCGAAAGCGGTATAGCCTAAATCCGCCGAAAGGCGGACGTTGTAGGGCTTTTAATATGGGAGAAATGCGGATAAAAGAATACCTTGGAATAGGTGACCAAAGAGAGTGAAAGTCTCGTATTTGAAATCCAATTTTCCCCTAGAAAGTTCCTAAGTACCATGGAGCACGGCAAAACTCCTTGGGAATCTGGGGGGTCCATCCTCCAAGGCTAAATACCAGAGCTGACCGATAGTGAACTAGTACCGTGAGGGAAAGGTGAAAAGTCCCCCGGAAGGGGAGTGAAATAGTACCTGAAATTATCGACTAACAAACAGTGAAAGCATCTCGTTTTCACTCGATGCTTAAAAATCAAAAATCAAAATGCAAAAATCAAAAGTAATGTAAATTTATAAAAATATTTACAAATTTATTTTTGACTTTTAACTTTTGAACTTTGAATTTGAACACCGAGCGAAGGCGAGGTGTGATCACGTGCCTATTGAAGAATGAACCGATGAGTTGCCGTACGTTTTATAGTCTAAGCCAGTAATACTGGTGGAGGCGTAGTGAAAGCAAGCCCGAAATGGGCTTCCCGATTTAATCGGGATTAAAAGCGTATGGCGGACCCGAAACCGGTGTGAGCTAAGCCACGACAGGGTGAACCCCGATGAAAATCGGGGGGAGGCCCGAACTCGTCGTTGCTGCAAAAACGTGAGATGATCGCGGCTTAGAGGTAATATGCCAATCGAACCCGGAGATAGCTGGTTCTCCCCGAAATATATATAGGTATAGCGTCTGGGGTCTCTCTTTCAGGGGTAGAGCACTGAATGATTCGCCAAGCGTAAGCGAGGCGAATCTATCAAACTCCGAATACTGAAAGATATTCCAGGCAGTCAGTCCTACTCGGCTAAGCGAGTGAGGTCGAATAGGGAAACAACCCATACTCTCAATTAAGGCCCCTAAATTTTGGCTAAGTTGTAAATGAGGTCGAATCGCTTAAACACCCAGGAGGTTGGCTCAGAAGCAGCCACCCTTTAAAGAGTGCGTAACAGCTCACTGGACGAGTGGTTCGGCGCAAAAAATGAACGGGGATAAGCCAAATGCCGAAGTTAGAGATTCCCGCCTCATCGGCGGGAGTGGTAGGGGAGCGTTCTTTTTGCGGTGAAGCATACGCCGTAAGGCGGTGTGGAGCGAAAAGAAGTGCGAATGTCGGTATGAGTAGCGAGATCCCGGTGAGAAACCGGGACGCCGAAAGCCCAAGGTTTCCGTCCCAACGCTCGTCGAGGACGGGTTAGTCGGATCTAAGACAAGTCCCCCGCTAAGCGGGGGGGTAGTTCGATGTACAAGCCGTATAACATTCGGCTACAGAATTGAGATATTACACAGGGGATGACGGAAAGGGATGTGTTCTACGGTGGTATGATACACCGTCTAAGCTTACCAGGTAGTGATAGTGGGAAAATCCATTATCATGATTAACTGAGGAGCGATGGATAGTTCAAAACGAAAGTCGCGGACAATAGAGAGAGCATTCAGTTCTCAAGAAAAATCTCATGTGGTTTGGACCCTTCGGGGTTTGAACAATTCTTAATTTTTCCGTACCGCAAACCGACACAGGTGGGCTGGTAGAGTATACTAAGGCGAACGGGAGAAAATGGCTCAAGGAACTCGGCAACAAAAGCTGGGCGTAACCTCTGGGAGATGCCCTGCCAGGTACCATCCGGTACCTGGCCGCAGCAAATGATGCTAACCAACTGTTTAACTAAAACACAGGTCTCTGCAAAGCCGAAAGGCAACGTATAGGGGCTGACGCCTGCCCAGTGCACGAAGGTTAAG
>JACQKQ010000012.1 GCA_016204465.1 Candidatus Levyibacteriota bacterium | reverse complement strand
TCAATCTGAATTGGAATGAATTCTTGCACGTGCTGATTTTACCAATTTTTCTTGATTTTTCCAACTTGGGGTTGCTTTCAAATTGAGGATTTACTCCGCACCCAATGCCCTGACCGTAAGGCCTGCCTGATGGCAGACAGGTCGTGGGTGCGGGGTTTACTCACCCTAATACAGTACAGTATTAAAAAAGCACTACTGGTGATAAAAATCCCTGTTTTTCTTGAAATTTCTTTGAAATGACAAAGGCTTCAGGTATACCAAGTTCAGATGATAAAGCAGCCAGTTTGGAGAGATCTTGCGATGTACCAGTTAATTTTATTTCAAAAGCCGCATTTTTATCTAAGATAGCATCGATTTCGGCAGTATTGCGTTTGTTATAAAAACTCACCTTACCATAACCGGAAAATTGATTGATAACTGCATTTTCAAATACTTGCGATTCGCTGACTTTTCCAATCACATTTAAAAGCCCTGTATCCGTAAAATAGACTTTTTTTCCTCCGGCAACGGCTCGATCAATACTTTTACTAAATCTCGGCAGAAGTCTGATAAAAAATGTTCCTTGTAAGAATTCAAGGAATTTATATACCTTCACTCTGTCTATTCCAATCTCACTAGAAATGCGTGTCACATCTAACATTGATCCAACTCTGGGTACTAAAAGTAAAATTATATCCCGAAGCTCTCGAATATCTGAATAATCAGATAGAATCTTAATATCTTTCTCAAAAAACGAAGCAAAGATATTTTTTAAAACCATCATCTTGGTGTCCTTATCTTCTGTAGTTACTACCTCTGGAAAGCCACCAAAGGCAAGAAAATCCTCATATTCAGCAATACGCGCTTTATGAGTAAAAATGCTGTTTTTTTTATATGCATCCTGTAAAGTAACATTTTGAACTTCTTTTAATGAGACAACATCTTTGAAATAAAGATATTCCTGGAAACTCAAAGGAGGAAGTTCATACAAGAATTTACGTCCTGATAACGATTCAGGAAATAGATTTTTAAGATAAAAACTCGATGACCCTGTTAAATAAAATTTAACTCCATGATGATCAATCAGATACTTAATGACTTTTGTGATCTCGGGAAAATTTTGAATCTCATCAATAAATACTGACAATTTACCCGACTTTTTCCCAATATCCGTAAGTCTTTTGTAAATTACTTTATAATCTTCATCTTCAAAGGCCTTTTGATCGAGCGGATTGTCAAAATCAAACCACAATTTGGGTTCTTTTACTTCTTCAAAGACTTGACGCATGAGGGTAGTCTTCCCAACCTGTCGCATTCCAGTAATAAGCAGTGCGTTTTTGTGATTAAGGTACTTTACTAATTCATGATACAGAAGCCTCTTTTTCATAGTGTAAATATATTATTACACATTTACGCAAATTTGTAAAATATCTACTACAAAACATCAACCAGCAATCATATTGACTTAACGATCCAAATCGCTATTTAAGTGGCATTTTTTGTACTTTTTCCCAGAACCGCACCAGCAGGGATCATTTCTGCCTAGTTTCTTCTTATTTGTTACTTGTTGACTATTTTTTTGATGATCAGTTGACGATTCGCTGATCCCTGCCTCCGCGCCTGCAGGTTTGACAACAACATGCTTGTGCTCTGCAACTGGCGGCGGTGGACCTTGTTGCACCTGGATTTTGTAGATGCGATGCACGATCTGATCATCAATTGCTCCCATGAGCTGTTCGAACATCCTAAAAGCTTCGTTTTTATATTCAACCAACGGATCACGCTGCCCATAACCACGAAGGCCAATACCGCCGCGCAAATTTTCAATCGCATCCAAATGATCTGTCCACAAATTATCAATAACAGAAAGATAAACAAACCTCTCGATTTGCTGCATAAGTTCGCTCCCTAACTGCTTTTCCCGCTGACCATAGACATCACTTGTAATATTCATAAGGAAATTTTCTTTTTCTTGTAGGTCTATTCGCTGTGCAAGTTGCTTAACAAGTTGCTTTTGTGAATTTTCATCAAACGGAATGATTGTGGTAAACTCTGCTACTATTTGCGCATTTGGATCTTTTTCAATGGCAAAATCTCCTTGCGTATTGACTGCAACAATCATTCCTATTTGCTTTCTTATTTTTTCTTTGATTTCTTCCCGAACTAATCCGCCTTGTGACGTTTCAAGCACTTTTAGCCTCATTGTGTAGATTATTTCTCGCTGCTTATTCAACACATCATCATATTCAACAAGATGTTTCCTTATATCAAAATTAAACCCTTCAACTTTCACCTGTGCCTGTTTTATTGTCCGTGACACAAGAGGATGCTCAAGCGGAATATCCTCCGGCATATTAAAACGGGTCATAAGGCCTGCAATCGAATCGCCGCCAAAAAGCCTCATAATTTCATCATCAAGCGCTACAAAAAATTTCGATGCACCCGGATCGCCTTGCCGGCCCGACCGGCCACGAAGCTGATTGTCTATTCGGCGCGACTCATGCCGCTCGGTACCAATGACATACAGTCCGCCACGGGATAATACCTCATTGTGCTTTTTCTCCCACGTTTTCCATTCAGTTGAACCGCGCTTCTCTTGTCCATCCTCCGACTTAGGCGTCTCGCCGCCTAAAATAATATCAACACCACGTCCTGCCATATTAGTTGCAACAGTAACCGCTTGCTTTTCTCCAGCTTTTGCAATAATTTCTGCTTCCTTTTCGTGGTTTTTCGCATTAAGCACTCTGTGTAAAATGCCGCGACGACGCAGCGCTTGGGAAATAATTTCATTTTTATCAATTGATGTTGTTCCTACAAGAACCGGCTGACCCTTTTTATATGCTTTTGTAATTTCTTCGATAACCGCTGTCAGTTTTGCACGATTCGTCTTGTAGATTGCATCCGTATGATCAATGCGCACCATCGGGTTGTGGGTTGGAATGACAACAACATCAAGTTTGTAGATTTTGTGAAACTCTTCCGATTCTGTTGCCGCAGTGCCAGTCATGCCGGCAAGTTTATCGTACATGCGAAAGTAGTTTTGCAAAGAAACAGTTGCTAAGATTTTTGATTCTCGCTGTATTGGCACATTTTCTTTAGCTTCAATTGCTTGGTGTAGCCCCTCTGAAAGTCTTCTTCCAACCATTAGTCTTCCGGTAAATTCGTCAACCAAAATCACTTGGTTGTCCCTTATAATGTAATCTTTTTCTTTATGGAAAAGCGCTCTTGCTTTTAATGCTGCTTCTAAATGGTATACTGTATCAAAATCGTTTTCGTAGATATTCGAGACGCCGTACATTTTTTCAATTTTGGAAAGCCCATGGTCGGTAAGATGGGCAGTACGTAATTTTTCATCAATTTTATAATCTATGCTTGGCGATAGTTTTTCGACAAGTCTAGCATACTCATAGTATTTTTGCGTTGGCTCCTCTTGGGGTGCTGAGATAATATGAGGCGTTCGTGCTTCATCAATTAATACCGAATCAACTTCGTCAACAATTGCATAGTAATGTCCTCGTTGTACAACGTGAGCAATATCTACTGCCATATTGTCACGCAGATAATCAAAACCAAATTCCGAGTTAATACCATAAACAATGTCTGCTTGGTAAGCTTCTTTTCTTGTCACCGGACGAAGATGGATGAGCCGAAAATCTGATGCTTCTTTGTTGTAGTAAGATGGATCAAAAATAAATGAGGCTTCGCTGATAATTGATGAAACAGAGATGCCAAGGTAGTGGAATATTGGTCCCATCCAGCCGGCATCACGGCGGGCAAGGTAATCATTTACTGTAACAAGATGAACATTTTTTCCTGTGAGACTATGAAGATATAACGCTGGCACTGCGGATAATGTTTTTCCTTCTCCTGTTTTTTGCTCCGCAATTTTCCCGCGCGACAGCGCAATTGCAGCCGCAAGCTGCACATCGTAATGACGCAATCCAATAGTGCGTTTTGCCGCTTCCCGAACTAATGCAAATGCTTCAGGTAAAATTGCATCTAATGATTCAGAAGACGCAATGCGCTCTTTTAATTCTTTTGTTTTTTTAGGGAAATCTTTTTCTTTTAACTTGCTTGCCTCTTTTTCCCATGTGTTTATTTCTTCAATAATTGGAGCAAGCTTTTTAATTTCCCGCTCATGTGGATCTAAAAACTTTCCGAAGATGGAAAACATAGCATTATAATTTTACCATAATTCTGATCGTAAACCAAAAAACCCCCCGCCTAAATATTTCATAATTTTTGGCGGGGGATTACCAACTGATCAATTGGTAATTCGCTAACTTGCGAACTATTACCAATTTATCTCTTCTTCTTTTTTTTCTTTGCCATGGTGTAAATCACCTCCTCTCAATTCTTCTGATAAGAAATCACTGTAATCGTGTACTATTTTTGCTATTTTGTCAAGCATTTTTCTTTGCTTCAAAATACATTTTTTAGATTGATATATCAGTAAAAATCACATGTACCATTTTTTGCATTTTTATTACTTTTTTTTAACATAAAAATACATTGTTAACAATTGAGCAATGAAGCAATAGAAATTATCTGTGAGGTTTTATTGCAGACTTGCCAATGTACTTTTGGAGTACTTGCGGAACTACAACCGAACCGTCTTCCTGTTGATAGTTTTCCAAAATTGCAACAATAGTCCTGCCAATAGCAAATGCTGTGCCATTTAGAATATTAACAAATTTTTTTTCGTTCTGCTTTGCAGAATCTTGATACCTTATATTGAGCCGTCTTGATTGGAAATCTGTAACTGTTGAAACAGATGTCACTTCCCGGAATTTTTCTTGCGACGGAATCCATGCTTCTAAATCAAACTTTCGGGCAGCAGGAAATCCAACATCACCAGTGCACATTTTCACAACTTGATAAGGAAGTTGTAGTTGTTGAAAGAATTTTTCTTCAAGAGATAATAAATATTCATGTTCTTTGTCGTCTTCCCCCTCTGCGACAAAAGAAACCATTTCAACTTTATCAAACTGATGTACGCGAAATATTCCTTTTGTATCTTTTCCATAACTCCCCGCCTCCCGACGAAATGCAGTTGAAAAACCAACGTATCGCAAAGGTAATATTCTGCTTTGCAGAATTTCATTTTTATGCATTGCAACAATTGCGTGCTCCGCAGTACCAATTAATACAAAATTATCTTTTGGAATAACAAACATATCTTCGTCTGCGCCATGCTCTGCGTATCCTAAACCTTGCATAATTTCAGGTTTTACAAGAACCGGTGGAATTATTGGCGTAAAATTTTCTTTTAAAAGCGAATCTATCGCAAACTGTACAAGTGCAAACTCCAAAAGAACTGCGTCGTTTTTAAGAAATCCAAAACGCGCTCCCGACATTTTTGCCGCGCGTTCGATATCGATAATATCTAATATTTTTCCAAGTTCAACGTGGTCTTTTGGAGCAAATGAAAATTTTTTCGGCTCTCCGTGTTTTTTGATAACTTCATTCTCCAACTCATCTTTTCCAATTTTTACGTCTTTTTTTGGAATATTTGGAATTTTGTAGACCCATGTTTGCAACTCTTCTTCGACTGCTTTTAATGCATGCTCTTGTTTTTCAAGTTCGTCTTTTAATTTCTTTCCTGCTTCTATGTTTTTTTCTTTGGAAAGACGGTTTCGCTCTTCTCGAAGCCGTTGCACAAGCTGCGATAACTCACGATACTTGTAATCAATCTCCAAAACATGCATGATGTCAATATCGACACCTTTATTTCTTGCTGCTTCTTGAACCCTCTTTGGATTTTCTCTAATAAACTTAATATCTAACATAATATTAAAAGGGTACAAGACTTAAATGATAAGTCAAGATTCATTTTCTATTTCTTCGTAATGTTTTTAAACTAACTGCCAACATTTTAATCGTTTCAATATTTTTTTCAGAAATTTTATTTATTTCTAACTTAAATAACGGATAGGTATCTTTCAACAAAAGCAGCCAATAGTCTGTTTCATTGGCAGAACCTAATGCAATTTGTAAAAACCGTTCATATTCTTTTGTTTTATATCTTCCGAATCCTTCTGCAATATTAGCCCCTATTGACGCGGATGATCTATTATACTGCTTTTTAAATTGACAGGTCAAAAACTTATTTGTCTCCCTTACCTGGAAGACTTGCTAATGCTGCGTTTAGAGCATCGACCATTTGCCACAATACAACTTTATATCGAAACGCTTCGTCTAAAATAAGCTGTGCATTTTCTCTGCTGAGTGGCTGTATTCCAGGTATTTCTTTTTTTGATTTTCTTTCTTCTTTTCGCCGAGAAGCATCATCTTCTACTTTTGCTTTTTGCGCTTTTTCCATTACAATGTCTAGTACTTGTTGGCGCATGGTAGACCATTCGTTTATATCCTTGGGCCGCTTTAATCCTCCCAACGCTGTTGACAAAATTTCCCGATATCTCCACTGAGCTCTTTTGTGCCCCAATCTTTCTAAAGTATCCGAAATTCCCTTGCGCATAGTAGTATTGACTTGTCTATACGCTTGCTGAAATTGGTCTTCATAGAGTTTCCTTTTTATCTCCGTCTCGTCGTAACCTAATATCCTTGCAAAAAATTCAACGCTATTGGGCTCGACTGCTTTACTTACTTCTGGACTTCCTTCTTTATAAGGAAAACGTTCAAGCCGTGACCCCTTTTTAATATTAGAAATCGCCCGCAATGGCTCGAAAAAAGGGACAGCCATTATTCTAAATGGCGCTGCCCAACTGTCTGTTTCATTCCTTCGAATCTTTTCTTCCTCTTCTTGGGTAAGCTCGTAGGAAATTCCATGGTCGCCAGAGTATGCTCTTGCCCTCTCGTTTAATTTTCTATTCAATCGCTCTATTAACGCCGCATTCTTTCTTTCTGCTGCAAGATTTGCGCCCATAAGCCCAAGGTTTAATAATTCAAGCAAAAGCAGCTCTTCAATAAGATCATCGCTTCCCGAAAGTAAGTATGAGAAATTCCTGATTTCTTCTCTTATCCCTGTTAGTTGCGCGTTGAAATCTTCCTGCTCTTTTAACCTTTGCAATGCTTTTGCAAGATCAGTCGCTCCGTTATTCTGCTCCGCTCCCTCGCCATTCTCCTGTTCTCCTCGATTACCATCCTGCAAATCTCCTTTTTGCGGGGTTTTGTCTGATTGACCTTTTCCAGCTTCTTCATCTTTTCGCGTCCTTGATTGCGAGCGCTGTGGGCCTAACACCTTTTTTAGCGCCTCCTCTGTATATTTGTCACCCGTGCCAGGATTTGGCGTTGCATCAAGCGTATACCATTTTCCATCTATCCATACCTCTACCCACCCGTGTCCTTCGGCAGCCACAATTCCTGTTGCCTTGCTGCTTAAGAATGTTCCTTCATGCGCAAATCCAAACGCCATTCTGGATTGAATACCAACTTCGCGCAAGAGCATAACTAACGCAGTATTTGCAACATCACAGTCTGTCTTTCGGACTTCAAGTACTCGCTTAAGAAACTCGGTTGCATTATCACCTTTGTGATAATAATCCGACCAAGCAGGATTGAGCGAATACACAAAATTTTCATGAATATATTGCTCTAATAATTTAGCTTTTGCAAGTTGGGAAATGTCATTACGAGCATAAAGATTTGTAACCATATTTGCTACTTCTTTTGGAAGCCGCTTAATATTAATAACTCTACCAAGCATGTCTTGTTTTTCTTGTCCACTCGGCGCGCCAATTGCTCCTTCTGGCGCTTTTTTCATACCTACAGACACACTAATTGTTTTTCCCAAATCTGCATCGGAGAATCGCAAGAAATACGTTCCATCTTTTCTTTGGCCAATACTATACGGGCCGGTTATTCCCTCCACCCGAAGCATACCCTTCACCGGAAGAAATCCTGCTTTCATCGGCAGTTCTGCGGTCTGCCCGTTAACTCTAAATTGCGTTTGAAACATTTTTACATCTGCCTGTTGTGCAATGGCGGCAAGCGGCGTATTGTCAGAAATATCTTTATTAATTTGCCATGATTTTTTATTGCTATCAAAAAACGAAGCAGTGTGCGTGCGATAAAATCCCCATAAGTCTTTCTCCGATTTACCTTCTAAAGACCAAATTACTTCATTTGCCTTTTTTTCTAAATTTTCAATTCCGTCATTTTGCGGTTTTATATAGTCAGGATTATAACTACCGGCTCCGCTTGCCTCCTTTCCTTGCTGCGATTGAGGCTTTTCTCCTTGAGGATTTTGACCTGTTGACTGGCCTTCTCCAGGCCTTTGCGCTTGGCTTTGCAATCCTTGCTGCCGCTCTCCGAGATCGTCAAACGCTCCCAAACGTACCTCTTCGTCAGGCTGTCCCCCTAATTCTTCAAAAGAAACTTGAGATGCTTCTTCTTGCGTTTGTCCAACCTCTTCAATAGCTGGCGGCTCAACTGCCTGTTGCGCGGGGAGAAAAGGCGATGAAGCAACCATGCCTGCCAGAGCCGCTGCCACTAATGTGCGTTTGACTCCAACCGGCCCTCTTCTTACCGTTTCTTCATACACGTCGTAAAAATGGATAAATGCATCAAGCTGCTCCTCTACTAATGTATCTGGAAATACATACCTCCCCTCAATAATTTCTGAAAGCATAGCGGCACTCACTCCTCGCTCTAGATACGAAGAGAGCAAAGCAGCCTTTACACTTTCCGGTTGATCTGAAACCAATGTTGCAATCTGTTGCACCTCCGAAAGAACCATGACATCGTCAAATGCTAAAAGTAGCTGCGGAGAAACTTTACCACTTTTAGCCCATCGCTCTAGCATAAATTCGGGAGACTTCACTTCATCAATTAAAGCTCGTAAAGTATCGCGTATAGTTTCATACTCCTCACGATACGCACTCACGTAGAGATCATCAGTCCTTGAAGTCCCGTCTGCATTTCTAAAATACTCATCATGCGTTTGTAACGCCTCTCTAAACTTACTTGGATCAAGCATTGGATTTTCCGGATCATCAAGCGGTCTCTCAATAAGTTGCTGCATTTCCAAAACAAAACTATCGCGCATCTGAATATCTGCTGCAAGCACTTCATCTTTTGCCAAAAGATTAACCGCGGTTTGCTCAATCGTTTTTCTCCGCTCTATCTCGGGCAGAAGTTGCATTTGTATTTCACCAGCAGCTGGATTTTCTGCGCCTTCTGTCGCTGCCCGATGAATTTTTTCTGCCGCGCTCTTTTCAAGAAGCGCCTCTGGAACAACTGCCTGCAGTTCATGTTGTACAAGACCCCGAAGCGAGAAAATTTCGTCTCTCCATCTACTCCCCCCCTGCGCTCTAGATTCACGAAAAGATTCTTCAAGTCGTTTTGCCGTTTGCGCTAAAAAATCAATCGGTACAGTCGCAACCTGCTCATGGCTATAGACCAATTTTGTTATGAGATCCCTATCTTCATCTGATGGAGAAGAAGATGTTTGTGGATTTTTTAGATAACCCCAAAATGTGTCCAAAAAACCGCGATAGGCGACAAGTTCATCCCCTCTTGTCCTAAAACCTTGCTGCGCTTTTTCTTCAAACGTCCTGAATGCATCCCAGACATCCGCAGGTTTTTGTTGCGGGGCGTTTTTTGCTTCGTGCGAAATACTTGCTTCTCGCATACATTTCTACTCGGTCGTATCTGCTTCTATCCACCTTTCATGCTCATGAAATTTTGCAAGGTACGGCATTTTCCCTGGCTCTATGTAGGAAAATGAGTCTCTGGTGGTATGACGAACTAAACGATGGAAATCATCTTCCCAGCTAAAGTTTCTCTGCTCAACCACTACCTGCGCAACTACGTTTCTTGGCGATATATCAGCATTTATTGCCGCATTAATCTTTTTTCTTGAGGTTTCATATGCAAGACGTGGATCATTTGGTGCTTGTCCTTTGTGAAATTGTAAAACATCTTCACTGCTTGCCTGAATAATTTGCAACGCCTTCTGTATATCTTCTTTGGTTCTAATTGAAATTGTTGTGAGTGCTGCTGTATCGGCTAAAACGCCTCTTTTTAAGAGATGCAACACAGCCGTTGTTTCTTTAATGCGAATACCAAGCGTTTTGTCATCCGCAGCCGGAATGCGCCGATTTTTTGCTGCAACCAATTGTTCTAGCGACAACACCGTGTCCCGTAACGCTGCAAGACTTTCCCAATCGGCACTCAAAACAGGACTTATCTCTGCAATAACATGGATCGCCTGCATATCAACAACCCGCTCAACTTCCCCTGTTGGTACTGTTTCTTCATGCAGTCTAAGCGGAGAAGGTCTTTGCCCTACCAGCATTTCTTTTGCAATAATGTGTTTTGCAGGTTGCGGTAAATGTCCAGCCGTTCCCTCTTCTTCTACAATTTCTTCAATCGGTTGTGGAGGGATTTGTCCGACTCTCCTTTTTGTAATAGCATCAACATCTGCCTTAAGGCGACCTGCAAAATCTGGAAGATCTTTTATCTCGGCGCGTTCGGCAATAAAGCGACTATTTTCTTCTAAAACGCTCCCTACTAGTGGTGATTGCTCCATAGATTACGAAACGAGCAGCGCGTTTGGCATGACCGTTACATCTTCCGAAGCCTGCACCAAAAGATCGCTGCCGATAAGCCTCCAACGTGATCCTTCCAAAACCTCCAGCGGCTGTGAAAGATTTTGCGGCGAAACCATAGATGTCGTCCCGTCAAGCGCCTCGATGAGAATCGCTCTTCCATCGTCTGCAACAGTATAATTTTTAACGCCTCTTGCTTGCCCTATGTCACGATTATCTACCGTTCTTAACTGAAGTACTGCATGTTCAGGGAATAACCATAACACATATTCTCCATTTTCAGAAACTTCAACACGACTACCTTTAGGATAGATGCCTCTTTCCGTTTCTCGTGCTTTTTGTAATGTACCAAAAGCCTCAGCGAGAATAAATTTTTCTTGATCTTCTTCCTGTAAAGCAGCTAATATTACCTTTTTCCCGTCAGCAGATGCGCTTGTCATCCGTCCTTTTGCCGAAATAGCTGTCCGCACAAGCGGCTGGGTGCTTTTAGGCGGAATAAGGTCAAGCGTTGCGTGCTCTGCCCCCTCATTATCTCTTTGAATGCTTTCACGTATAGTAAAACCGGTTGGCAGATCTCGAATGTCTGCTAGCGGCCTTTTTCGTTTTTCTTCATCAGTGAAATACCTCCCAATTGCTTCCTGCTGAGCTTTTCGAAGTTTAATTTTTCTTGCGCGAGGCGCTTTTATAGCGTCTTCCTGCCTTGGCAAACCTTCAATGACATGAATAAGCGGAGAATCTTCCATCTGACGCAATGATTCGTCTCTTCTTTGTTGCAAAACCGGTATTCTCCCAAGCGGTTGCATACGAAGCAATCGTGGTGCGGCTCGTTCTGGCTCTTTCTGCTCCTGCTTTAGTAACAAATCAAATCGCTTTAATACTTCTTGTATTTTTCCGCTTACATTAGCACTTGATGCCCACATTTTATTTTGCAAAAGAAGCATATCAACAGCCTCTTTAAATGATCTGTCTGTTCGTCGCATATTGGTAAAATCAACAAGGTAGCTTGTGAATTCTTGAATACTTCGATTTGAAAGATTTGCAAATTTTTCACCTTGTAATATATGGTTTACTTCTGGAACAATGTACATAAAGAAACCTGCAAGTTGCGCTTGTTCGTGATCTGAAAGAAGTATTCTTCCCTTGTCATTACTCACCCGCACCGAAGCAATCATAAGTTGATCAAGCACGGCTGGCGTATCAAGCTTTTTACTGGCAAAACGGTCAGCGAGCCATGTATCTAATTCATAACTATTACTTGTTGCATCAATCTTAAACCATCGGGGAATAGGAAATTTTGCTTGCCCATATTCAAACGAATTAACGCCAGGGGTATTTGAAAGAAACGCCAAAATACCTCCAAGTGAATTTGGTCCGGCCTTATCAATCTCATCGAGTAACACTCGTTGCCCATTAACCATCGCAAGGAGAATTTCTCCTTTTATGACATCTTCAAATGCTTCCTGGTAAAAATTTGGGAGTGTCGTTCGAAGAAGCCTCGCTTTCTGTGCATTTATAAAACCTTGTTTCATGTTTTCCCACTCTTCCTTTGATAAATTACCTTTTACGCTTTCGATGTTCTCTTTCGAAAGGTTTTCTAAATGTAACTTTTCTAATACCTCTCCCGACGCAAGAGAGGGAAACGCAGATAAAAAGAAAATGCGATCCTTTTCAGAAGCAGCGTTGAACTTGCCTTCTGACTTTAATTGCACAAGCATATCAAGGAAGTAATCTGCAAATTGTTCCGGGCTATCATTTTGCAAAATACTTAAAACTGCTGAAATGTTCTTAGCCAACTCTCCACCCTGCAATCCGCCGACTTGCACTGGCTTTTCTGCAAGTAGCTCTGCAAAACTCGTGTAGTGATGAACCGAGATAACTCTCGTATCGTATCCTTCTCGTTTATTTTTCTCCTGAACTATCTCTGTTTTACCGGTTCCCGGAGGACCGTATAAAATTACCCCACCAACGCCATTACGTTTTCTTCCTAAAAAATGTAACTCCTGAAGCATTGCTGCGTAGCTTGGAGTATCGTAAATTTTTCTTCCCTTTCTTGCCTCCTGTGCGGTCGTCTTAATCCATTCATGAATTTCTAAAGCGTGTACCTTTGAATCTAGCCGAAAAACTGCTTCATCGGTTTTAGCAGCAAGAATAAGTGAATCAATTTCCTCGGCAAGATCGTCGCTCTGAAGCCAACTCCTAAATTGCTCTGAAGAAGCAATGCTTTCTATGCTTACAGAAAAAGGGTCGCTTTCTGGAAATAGTTGCTTTGCTAAAAAACGCTGTGCTACTGCATCTTTCATAACCACATGCTCAAGAAGCACACGTCTCATCGCATCGAGTTGCATAGTCTGACTTTCTCTTCTGATATCCTCATTTCCGCCAAAATAGCGGATCCAATACGAGACATTTTCACCAATAAGTACATGCAATTGTTCTCGAAACTCTGGTTGCGCTCCATTTGGATCAACATATTCATCAAGGAGTGCAACAACGCCGTGATAGTTTGTATTAAACCACTCAAATACTTCTTTGGCATTTACTTTTTTTGCCATTGCTATGTTTGCTGTATCTTGCTGTAAATCTGTTGGTGATGCAAGACTGTCGGCGCTTGCAACAAATCTCGCATTATCCTCAAGCGCCTTATGCCGATTTTTATTTGACATCGCATCATTAAGACCTGTTTCGTACTCACCAATAACCCGCTGGAGCACCTCCAGTTTTTCTCTTGTCTTCACCGCAGGCTGCAATTCTTTTGCAAACAGCTCAACTTCACGAGCATGAGGAGGAACTCTATTTTCTACCGCTGCTATCCTATCTGGAGGAGGTCTTGGCGTACCTGACCCAGCTACTGCTTCCATACTTTAAGCGTATATGGTGTCGGGTAAAAATGCAAGCCTTGGTGATCTCACTCATGTCGAAAAGACAACTGCAGTTGCGTTTTAATTATTTTTTTCAATTTCTGAATTGCTTTATAGCGATGATTGTATTTTCTCATCTCCTCAATGGTCAATTCGCTTTCGTGGTAATATTTTTTAATCTGCGGGAGATAGAAAAATGATCGGTACGGAAAACCTTGCAAAAGTTTTAGGTGCGGCTTTTTTGCAATAATCCCTTTCACTTCTCCTTTTGAACTCCATACTTTGCCATTCGGCAACGCAAACGCAACAACATTTCTAAAATATGCTGTTCTATTGTTTTCTGGAAGTTTTCTTGAGATCTTTGTTATATGATTAACGATTTTTTCATCACTTGAATCTTTACCAACCCAACGCTTTGAATGGACGCCAGGTTTCCCGCCAAGCGCGGCAATCTCTATTCCACCGTCATCAGCAATTGCTGGTAGTCCTGATTTTTTAGCATAAAACAGCGCTTTTTTCTCTGCATTTTCCTTATACGTTCTCCCATTTTCTTCAACATCTTCTGTAATACCTAAATCCTGCGGAAAAATAAAATGCAAAGGCAGTCCGCCAGCTGGCGGAGATAAAAAAATTTTTATCTCCTGTTGCTTTCCTTTGTTGTAAGACCCAATGAGAATCTTATTCACTTTTCCAATCCTCCAATGCCGTGAGTAATATTGAGTGTTCACTACTGGGTTTTTTCGCCTCTAGAACAAGACGAAGCGGCAAGTCTTTCGGTATTATCTTTTCTTCCCAAAAAACAACATACACCTTACTTGATTTCGAAAGCGCATACAAATCAAAGTCGTGCTTTTCTGGAATCCAGCTTGGCATAACTTCGATTCGTTTGTCACCCCAGTATTTGAGCATAAACGCATAAGGAAAAAGGCCAAATTTTCCCTGCGTTACAAGTGTAATGCGAGGGCCTTGATCAAGCTCTTTCTCTAAAAAAGCAAACACCTCATCAAGTCCGTAACCCGAAGGTTTACCGGAAATGTATTGATTATATTCGGCCTTAGGAAACGGCGCGAATGAAGGATTCGTGAGGATATAATAATCAAAACGAAGCATTAAAAAAAACAGAACAACAGCCACAATAACTTTCAACAATACATTGAGATATTTGCTAAAGAACAAAAGCTCGACTGCAAATGCGCAAGCAATAAGAAAATACGGCGTTGTGAATAAAATGTATCGGGGAAAAATAATTTTTCCGACAAATGCAAAAATAAAAATTGGTACCAACCAAAGTAGCAATAAGATAGCACCGTTTGTTTTGTTTTTGTAGAACAGAAAAAGAATAGCAATAACACCAAAAACGAAAAACGGCAGAGTATAGTAAGCAATCATCCATTGTGCAATTTCAGCAATATTTTTTCCAAACATAAGAAACGGACTTGTGAGTAATATAGCGAAAGGAAGCTGAAACTGCTCGTTCTTTGTCTGAATTTTTTGAAAGTTCTCTGAAAGTTTTTGAATACTCTGCATAAATACTCCAATGATTACTGCACTCGCAGGAAGTATGAAATTCTTTTTCTTAGAAACAAGTAGAAAACAAATTGGAGTAAGGAATAAAAAAATAATTGCCGGCGGTTTTGTTAAAAGCGCTAATCCTAAAAACAGTCCCCACAAAAAAGCATCACGTTTTCTTAATGTTTGTGAAGTTCTAAGCGCAAAATATACACCCCAAATTAGCATCGCAGAAAGAAACGAATCGTAAAGTGCCAAGCGATCATAGAAGAGCATGAATGAATTGATGATCCCCAAAAATGCGGCTGTCAATGCAATTCTCTGTGATTTAAAAAGAAGCAGTGAGAGTTTATACATGCCAAATAAGGTGATGGCACCGGCAAGCACCGAAACAAATCTGCCTGCAACAAGATACCACGTTGATGGAAAAATTTTGACAAACAGGGTGATTATCCAAATGAAAAGCGGCGGCTTTCCATCGGTAAGTGAAATGAAAAAATTTGAATTGTGTACCGCAATATACTTTGCCCAGTAAATATAAATTGACTCATCGGTAAAAATTGGAAGTAAAGTGAGATTGTATAATCGCGAAAATAGGAAAAGAAGTAGGAGTAGAATGGGGATTGTTCTAAATTTCATTAAACCTCTTTTTAACAAATTCATTATCCAATGAAAGAATAAGCCAGCCGGCTTTTGGGCCGTGATTTTTTCCAAGCAGCGAAAGGTATATCGCAGCGAACGCGTCTTTTGAAGAAATGCCAATTTTTTTTGCAAGATTATAGAGATTTTTTTGAAAATCTTCTGGCTCCCATTTTTTTTCTAGTTGTTGCACAACGTTTTTGAGATATCTTTTTTGATCATCAGTTAATTCTTTTACAGCATCGGGAACATTTTTTTGCACAGTAAATTTGTCCGATTCCGGCGCAAAACGGTCAACCCAAGTTCGTGCGTACTTTACCCATCTCTCCAAATGTTCTTCTTTTATTTTTTGTTCCATATTCGGCATTTGTGCCCATTGTGCAAGCGTTGTAAACCTAACTGCTGGCGGTTTTTTTAAACTCTTTAACTGCGAAAGTTCATATGCTCTTATTATTGGCAATCTCTTATCTTTTTTATCAAAAAAATAATCTTGTCCCGCAAGTGAGTACAAGTCATAAATTTTTGGTATTGTTTCAGTAGGACTAAATTCAACCGCGATATTAGGATTTAGATAAATCATAAGAAAATGTACTATTTCTGGTGGAAGAACCTCCAATAACTGATTTCCCCAAAGACCAAGGCCTTTTGAAGATGACATTTTTTTGCCTCCTGAAAGAAAAAATTCATATGCAAATTTTAATGGCGGTTTTGTGCGAAATACTTCGCTAGTAAGCTTCATAGCAATATCGTAAGAACCTCCAGCCGAAGCATGATCCTTCCCTGCACCCTCTATTGTTACGCCAAATGTCCACCACTTTGCAGCCCATTCAACCTTCCAGGGCATTTTGCTTGTGCCATTAAACGGCGATACTTTTCCTGAAAATCCGCAACCTTTTGCCCATTTCACCAGATTTTCTTCACATAAAAAAGAAATTTCTTTTCCATCCCACTTAACCACTTTTGTTGTTCCTAATTTTCCACACTTTGGACAAATTACCTGAAGGGGATACCAATCTTTTGCTATCTCCTTTTTATACACTTTACTATATACACCTCTTACTTCTTGCCTATGATCTAAGATAAATTGTATTGCATTATTAAACATTCCTTCCTTATATAATTCACTCGTCCGGTAATATTTTGGATGAATGTCAAGCTGGTCTAATAGCTTTTTCATCCTATTAATAAAATAATCCGCAAATGATCCTTTTTTCTCTGGAGAAGGAGCAAGGAAAAGAGGCACTCCTAAATATTTTTCATGCGACTCCTGTAGTTCTTTTGGTAAGCCATCGATTGGATCTGCATCATCAAACCCGTACCAAAATTCAACTTCTTTATTTTGTGATTTTAATATCCTATACAAAGTGTCATGAAGAATTGGCCCCTTAAGGGATCCCATATGCACAGGCCCCGAAGGTGTGAAAGAATCATTGATACGTTGTTTGCCAGAAAGCTTTTCTAACAGTGCATCTGCCCAAAACATATTTGCATTATAGCACTTAGTAGATAATTTCTACTTCAGTATCTGGGTAAAAACCAAATGTTTGATAAAAAGTCCTTTTTATTGTTTCTATGATTGCGACTACATCGGAAAAACGAGCTTTTTTTATATTGATAATATAATTTGCATGTTTTTCAGAAACTTGCGCGCCGCCTACTTGATATCCACTAAACCCAAGTCGTTTAATAACGTATCCCATGGCAATCTTACCATGCCATTTATTCTCTGAAAACTCTGTAACTTCAGGCCAGACAGAAATAATTTTCGCAACTTTTTTGGTCTCAACAATATTTTTAAACACCGATCCGCAATTTGGATACTCAAGAGGATGATTTACCTTTCTCTCAACAATGTGGGAAGCGTAGATACTTCTGGCTTCCTTTACGTCCTTCTTGTTTCCCTTTTTAAGAGAAAAGTACCCGGCTACGATAAAGACATTTTTATTCTTTTTAAAGAAACTGCTCCTGTAAGAAAAATCACAATCTTGAAGAGCCATTATTCTTTGATTTACTCCGTTTTGTGCAACCTCTAACACCTCGACCTTCACAACGTTGTCTTTAATTTCTCCCCCATACGCTCCTACATTGCCCCTAATTGCTCCGCCAATAGTGCTGGGCAAGCCTCCTGCCCATTCAAGTCCGACAGAGCTATTTGCAAAAGAAAACTGAATAAGCTCGTCAAGCATTTCTGAAGCAAACGCCTCAATTAAACCCTCTTTTGTTAATCTAATCTTTCGAGAATTAGATTTTTTAAACCAAAGTATAGCGCCGTCAAACGGTGTGTCGTTTACAAGAATATTTGCGCCAAGCCCAATCGGCATTACGCGCGGAATATTTTCTTGTTTAATGAAGACAAGAGCCTCCTTTACATCGTCTATTGACTGGACATTAATAACGTACCGCGCAGTGCCACCAATTCGATAGTAGAGAATCTTTGATAGAGGAAAATCTTGGTAGATTTTCATTAAGGCTTATCCTAAGGAGATAATCGTATAGAGGAGTTTTCCAGCGGGGGCTTCGACTTCAATACTATCGCCGACTTTTTTCCCAATTAGTGCTTTGCCAAGAGGGGATTCGTGTGAGATTTTCTTTTCCTTCGGATCTGCCTCCCACTCGCCAACAACCATATAATCGTCTTTTTTACCTTTGTGGTGTAAGGTAACTTTTGAACCAAGCTTAATTGTTTTGTTATTGCTGTTTTTTCCTCCTGCGTGAATAAGGCTTGCTTGGCCGATAAGTTCTTCAAGCTCACTAATTCTTCCGTCAATAAACGATAGTTCATCGCGCGCTGCAACATACTCGGCATTCTCGGAAAGGTCGCCTAAATTCCGCGCTTGTGAAACTCGCTCAAGAACATCAGGCCGTTTTACTTTTATCAGCTCTTCGTGCTCATGTTTTAGCTCTGTTAAGCCTTCCTTTGTTAAATAGATCTTTTTTCCGTTTTTCATGTTTTCAAAATAAAAACCCTCATCTTTTTACGGTTTGAGGGGGTGTTTTATTAAAGCAAAAAGCATATTAAACCATCCTTTCCTCTTTGTCAATGACCTCTAGTATATCTTACACAGATGAGGGTAGAAATTGAGCAAAAAGGGATCTTGCACGTGCTTTGTTTTCTTCGGTAACCCTAACTACAACAATTCCCTGATTTGGTTGGCCGTAGATAATCGTCCAATCAAGCGGAGCTGACACGAGAACTGGCAAAACGGCCAGATCTTCTTCTCCAACGATTCTAATAACTACACGCCCATGTTCTTTTACAAGACTAAACGCCTGCATAACAGCTTTAAGCAGCGAAGGTGTAACAAAACCAGCTGGATTTTCTACGGTTAAAACTTTTTCGTCTCCCAAAAACCCATGATCGCGGATACTGTAAAATTGCTCCTTGCGTCTTACCAAAAAATCAATAATCGAAATTGCATGTTTTAGGTTTTCCGCATTAAGCGACTTTGTGGCGACGTCGCCAACAGATATTAGCATTTTCGGATTAATGTTTGCTGTAAAAAACCAAGAGGAAAAATTGGTAATGAGCGTATCAAACGGTTTTTGAAATATATGACGAAGACTTTCGGGAAGCTTTCTTTTTTCCGAGAGCCAATCAGGTCGAATGTACAGCAAGCCATTACTGTCAATAGTCCCCTCACGAATCCGAGACGCCGATATTGGTTTTCCATCTTCAGCAAGGCTAAATGGAACTATAACTACTTCAATAGGCTGTTTTTTTTCTTTTTTTCTTTTTCCGTTAATCGCATCTGCACCAAATTTCGTTTCTTGTGAAACAAAAATGGCCTCTATTGGTAAGGATTCCCACTGTAATGGTATATACAATGTATCAATTGCTCTATGCACAATCTTTTTTAACAGCTTTTCTTTTTTGGCAAACGAAATTAAAGCTTTCTCTCGCTTCTTGTATGACTGTACTGTTAACTTGCTTTTTTTGCGAACATAAACGTCTGAAGTAATACCGACAAGCACTTTTTCGCTCCTGGCGCAAATTGCCTTAAGGAAATCTTTATGCCCTTTATGCAAAAGGTCGAATGTTCCACCGCAGACTGAAAACTTATACAATGCCATACTGCTTAAGTCTTTTTGTGTATAAAAAAAGTACCTTTTTTCTATAATCAACTGGGTGAAAAGCAAGCATGTTATCGGTTATTATTTCATGCGTTCTATGTTTTCTCATGTACCACAGCTGTAATTGTTTTGCAATTAATTCTATGATACTAAAATATTGAAATATTGGGATATTAGGTGATTTTTTCTTAATATCGTAATATCTTAATATTTTAGTATCTATGCTATTGGGTAAATATCCTCTTACCCATTTATTTGCCATAAGGAACCGGCTATATGTATCTCCACGATCAAAAATCGGCAGCATCTGAACAATCTCATGAGCGGTATATACGTCTTGCCTTTTGCTGCCAAGCAAAAGGCAACGTTCATCAAGAAGCATATTGAGGCAAATCGTATTCATAACTTTTTTCTCTAATCGTTTTCTCCTAAGTCCAAAGATCTGTAAAAGTATAACAAGAAAAAACCTCGTAAGCCAAAGTCTTTTTCGCTTGGCAATTACAAAGAAATCAATATCGTCTTTTTTTCTAGCATTCCCTGCAGCAACTGCACCGCTTATTCCAACAAAAAGCACCCAAGGGATAATTCGAAAAATACGCGTCAACTGCCTTGCAAATGCAATTTTTTCGTTGCTTGACGCTTCTTTTATCTTACGAATGGCAATATTTATCCTGCTTTTTTTTAACATATAGAAATCATCCTCCTTTCGTACAGAAGACATTTGTTGACATATGTTTTTAATATTTTTTTTAGAAACCGGCCGGTTAAAAATAAGAAACTTATGCAGCTGGGCAAGAGTGAGCGGATAGCTAAAAATATCTGCGTATATAAGGGTACGAAGAATTGCACGTTGGATCGCGTCGGACATGGAGCAATTATACTACGGAGGTTACTTGTTTGCTTCGTATTGTTCCAGTACTTTTGAGATGCCTTGGGAAAGTATTTCTACCGCAGTCTGTGAGGATGTATTCCCCAATACAGAACGAGCTGCATTTCCCAAATAACCGTTCATCTGTGCGTTAAATCCGTTATCGAATGTATCGCTTGCAAAAAATGTTGACACTGCATTTGGTGCTTGGGAGACAAACGGATAAAGAAGAGAATTATCCTTTGCGGTTTCGGCAAGGTCAACCCGTGCGTATGGCTCGCCAAAGGAACGTGTTTTTGCTTGTTCTGTAAATAATTTTTGCACTGTTTCCCTACTTGTTAGGAATTGTAAAAAAAGGAGTGCTTCTTTCTGATTTCTGCTTGCAGTTGAAACACCTTCCACCCAGTAACTTGCAATAGTCATCTTCCTGTCTGGCAAATAAGGTACAGGATAAACGGCAAATGATAAATTAGGGTTAACTGCTTGTAGCAAAAAGATATCCCAGGAATACCCAAAGTACATCGCAAGGTTTCCCTTGGCAAATGAAAACAGTGACATATCTTGAGTTTCATCCCACACCTTTCCATCTCCCTTCGCAAATGATGTGTAGAAATCCAGCGCATCGGAGGCATCTTGTAATGTACCGGATAAATTTCGTGTTTCCGCTCCGTTTTGTGCAAAAAGCAACGAAATAATATCGGAAGCGTGGGAAATATTATCAAAAGTTCCCATTGCAGCTCCTGCTGTTTTTATATTACCTTCACCGTCTTTTACTGTGAGTGTTCGCGCAACGCTGTCGAAATCATTCCAATTTGTTGGTACCGACACACCTGCTGCATCAAATATATCTTTATTGGTAAAAAGGGCAAGCGTATCTACTTCAAGCGGTATGCCGTAGATTGCGCCATTTAGAATAACGTCCTGCTGCACAACAGGGTAGTACATAGACTGCAACTCTTCTTTTGTTATCACCTCTTTAGGCAGCGGCAAGAGTAAAGATTTAAGCTGTAGTAGCCAAGTATTATGGAAACGAAATACGTCGGGGCCTTTGCCTGATTCGGTTCTTGCAAGAAGACGTTCACGATATTGTTTGATATCTGATTTTGTGTAGACGACTTGAATCGTTGGATGCTCCTTTTGGAATTCTTCGATAATCCCCTGCATTGTCTTATTGTCTTCCCATAAACCCCAGTACGAGATGGTTACTGCTTCGTCTTTTTTCATAAAAAGCGGGGTAATAAACCGGTACGCCACAAATGCAACAATAATTAGCAGTAATCCAAAAACAATAAGTTTTATCATTGTTAAGAAATTTGCGCCAAGAACAAGGGGCGGACCGGATCGCGTATACTCCTTATACGACCCACCTTGGCTTGGCGCTTGTGGCACGAGCACGCGGGGCGCCACAGGCGGAGTGGGTGAGGGTTTTTGCTCTTGGTTGCTTTGGAATACTGTTTCTTCGCTCATCTCGTATATTACGATATGCTTTTATAGTATAATACCACAAAGACTTAAGGCAAATGATCAAACGTAAACAGGTAGGCCACCATAATCCAAACAAAGATACTAAACGAAGTAAGGTAAAAGCAATATTAAGGATTTTTTTTTGGTTTACTGTCGGTGTAAGCCTGGGATTTTTTCTGTTTATTAGTTTTGCATTTATTCTCTTTCAGAAACTCTTTGCGCATGCTGTATATCCTGGAATCCTTGTAGCCGGAATTGAGGTAGGAGGAAAAACGCAGGAGGAAATAGAAAAAATCTTTGCTGAAAAAAACGCTAGGCTTGGAGAAAAAAAGCTTATTTTTACCCATAAGGATAAAACAGTCGCAACAACAGCGGAAACGCTTGGCATTGGTTTTGACGGCAAGCTTCTGGCATTGCAAGCATACAGCGTAGGGAGATCGAACGATCCGCTCTCGAATGGAAGCCTTATTTTCCAAGCATACCTTAATGGTATCTATTTTCCGGCATCATATACATTTTCAGAAAATACTCTAAAGGAGCTGCTTGACCCGATTGCAAAAGAGATTTATGCCGAACCTGTGGAGGCGCTTTTTTCTTTTGAAAACGGCCGTGTTATTACGTTTAGACCTTCGCAGGAAGGACAGGAACTTGACATGGAAAAGTTAAAAAAGGATATTAGTACAAAGCGTGTGCTTATTTTGACAGCAAAAGAGCCACAAGCAATTACTATTCCTATTCCAGTCAAAATTCTCAAACCAAAAATTACGACGGACAAGGTGAATAACCTTGGCATTGAGGAGCTTATCGGAAGCGGTACATCTTTGTATCGCGGATCCATTGCAACTAGAACCTACAACATTAGCCTTGCTGCATCTCGCATTAACGGCGTGCTGGTTGCACCAGACGAAATATTCTCGTTTAACAAAGTGCTTGGCGATATATCTGAATTCACCGGCTATAAACAAGCCTACATTATCCAAAATGGCCGGACAGTCTTAGGAGACGGTGGTGGAGTTTGCCAAGTTTCAACAACATTTTTCCGCGCCGTCCTTAACGCAGGCCTCCCAATCGTCGAACGCAATGCTCATGCGTATCGAGTTGCTTATTATGAACAAGATTCTCCACCGGGATTTGATGCGACGATTTACGTTCCCTCTGTTGATTTTCGGTTTAAAAACGACACGGGAAAATATATTCTTATCCAAAGTGTCGTAGACCAGACCAATGCAGAGCTTACATTCAATTTATATGGAACTTCGGATGGACGTGAAGTTACTCTCTCAAAACCTGCTATAACAAATCAAATACCTGCTCCGGAGCCGCTGTACCAAGACGATCCCACCTTGCCAAAAGGAGAGGTAAAGCAGGTGGATTTTGCTGCAGCAGGAGCAATAGTAGTTTTTACTCGAGAGGTAAAAAAAAACGGAAAGACTATGCTCTCTGATAAATTTGTTTCAAACTACCGACCCTGGCAAGCAGTTTACTTAAGAGGAACAAAAGAAAATTGACCTAATTGGTCTAATTGACCTAATTTCTAATGAATTTCCAAATTTCGAAATTGGGATTTGATTAGAATAATTAGAAATTTATGAAGAAAATTTTAACAACCGAAGAAGCCGTTAAACTAGCCGAAAAGTTACGAGGTCAACACAAGCGCATCGTCCTAGTTGGTGGTTGTTTTGATATCCTCCATATTGGCCATATTGCTTTTTTGGAAAACGCAAAAAAGCAGGGCGATTTCCTTTTTGTTCTTTTGGAGCACGATGAATCGGTACGGGCACTCAAGGGCAGTGATCGGCCAATTAATACACAAGATAACCGGGCGCATGTCCTTTCGGCATTACGAACTGTTGATACTGTTATACCACTACCCAAAAAACTGGATGATATAAGCTATGATCGCCTGACGCAGCAAATAAAACCTGCTATAATAGCAATCACAAAACACGATCCATTTAAAAAACAAAAACAAAGGCAGGCTGAAAAAACTGGAGCAAAAGTAATTGAAGTTATTGCGCCTTTAGCTGACACGTCAACAAGCAAGCTTGCCCAACTACTAGCAGAAAGGTTGTATTAGAAATGAAAATAATACTTGCGCTCTTTGCATTGCTTGTCGCTGTTGTTGCGGCGATTCCATTTTCCCAAAACTATCTCAAAAACAACCCCAACCCTTTTGCGAAAAAATCAACCGCGACAATCAAAGACCGCACTTTCCAACTGCTTCTTGCAAAAACGCCGGAACAGCAACAAATCGGCCTATCAGAACATAAATCATTTCCAAAGGATCAAGGGATGCTCTTTATTTTTGCGTCGGCAGACTACCATCCATTCTGGATGAAAAATATGAAAATCCCAATAGATATGCTCTTTATTAAAGAAAATAAAATTGTCACTATCTATGACAACGTACAACCTGCAGTAGAAGGTGATAACAATCCTCCGATTTATCGCCCACAGAAAGAGGCAAATAGGGTACTGGAAATTAATGCTGGATTGTCAAAAGAATACGACATAAAAATTGGAGACGAAGTGCGTTTTGAAAATCTTTAAGACTCATGGTAATTCTTGGCATAGAAACCTCTTGCGACGAAACAGCGGCAGCAGTTGTCAAAGGAACACAGAACGCATCGCGTGTTGCTCTTCTTTCCAATTTTATGAGCTCGTCATTGCCCTTGCACGCAAAAACCGGCGGTATTATTCCCGAAGTTGCTGCTCGAGCGCAAATAGAATATATTCTTCCGGTTATTAAAAAAGCCCTAAAAGATGCAAATTTCAATGAGAAGGAAATAGATGCAATTGCAGTAACAAATGGCCCCGGACTCATTGGATCGCTTCTCGTTGGCGTTGAAACAGCCAAAACGCTTTCGTATATTTGGAAAAAGCCAATTGTCCCAGTGAATCATTTGATCGGCCACATCTACGCGAACTTCGTTCGCGCAAATTCGAAATTCGAAATTCGAAATTCGAAATTTCCAGCGCTTGCGCTGGTTGTGTCCGGCGGCCACACCGACCTTGTTCTGATGAAGAAACATGGTGATATAGTCTGGCTTGGGGGGACTCGTGATGATGCAGCTGGTGAGGCCTTTGACAAAATTGGACGACTCTTTAACTTGCCATACCCAGCGGGCCCGACAATAGAAAAACTGGCAAAGCAAGGAAATCCAAAGGCATTTCGTTTTCCTCGTCCAATGATAGATTCAGATGATTATGACTTCTCGTTTTCAGGACTAAAAACCGCAGCCCTTCGTTTAACAAAAACAATAGAACAATGTAACAATGTAACAATTGCGGACATATCCGCCTCCGTCCAACAAGCAATCATTGACGTGCTCGTAAAGAAAACATTAAACGCTGCGCAAAAGTACAACGCAAAATCAATTCTCCTCGGGGGCGGCGTTGCGGCGAATGAAGCACTTCGTAATCAATTTGAACTAACTGCTAAACGCTATACGATAAACGCTGAAATTTTTGTTCCACAAAAATTTCTCTGCACCGACAATGGCGCCATGATTGCCACAGCCGCCTTTTTCAACTACAATCCAGTTAACTGGCAAAATATCACCGCCAATCCAGAATTGTATTTTGATTAATATGAAAATATTTATTACTGGACACAGAGGATATTTGGGGAATGCGTTTATAAATCGGTTTGGGAATGATTATGAAATTGTTGGCTACGACAAGGCAGAAGGCGACAATATCTTAGATTACAAACACCTCAAGGACAAAATGAGCAGATGCGAGCAGGTTGTCCACCTTGCCGCAATTCCAAAACCGGTTGAAAATATCCCTTTTGAGGAATATGTTGCAATTAATGTGCAAGGAACGCTCAACACAGTAAAAGCTGCATACGAAAACAAAGTGAAAAGAGTTATTTACGCAAGCTCGACAACAATTTATGGCATCGAAAAAGGCATACCGTTCAAAACGCCAATAAAAGAAGACCAACCATTTGTTTCTCAATATTTAAAAGCTGAAAATCTTTCTTGCCGCGATGCAGACCTTTCGTATCACATGAGTAAAGTCATGGCAGAACAGGTATTGGCATGGTACGGGCTTCGAAAGAAAATACAAACCATTGCCTTGCGCTTTGGCCCAATTGATAAGGTTTTTTTGGGAACGAGTGTCAGCAGTAACAACGCAGCGCAGGCAATACAGCTTGCCCTAAACTATAAAGGGGAACTTTGGTACGAAGCATTTAGCATTGTTGATGATGTAAATCACATTGATACTTCAAAAGCCAAACAGATATTAGGATATAAGCCTGAACGTCCAGCCTACACAAAAGAACAAATCCATTCCACATTAGAACAAAAAACCTCACTATGAAAAATGCGGTTATCATTCATGGATGGGGGGCGAATTCAGAAAGTAATTGGTTTCCTTGGCTTGCAAATGAGTTGGAGCAAAAAGGCTGGCGAGCAACAGTTCCTGATTTTCCAAATAGCGAGAATCCAATTCTTACAGAATGGCTGGAGTATTTTCAAAAGAATGTAACTATTGATCAAGATTCAATCCTTATTGGCCATAGTCTTGGCGTGCCGTTTATTCTCCGCTTACTTGAACAATCTAAAGAGAAAATAAAGGCAGCGTTTTTGGTTTCCGGTTTTGAGCGGTCACTTACTATTGTCGAAATTGAAAACTTTGTCAATAAACCGTTTGATTGGGAAAAGATAAAATCAGTTTGCAAACATTTTGTTGTGATTAATTCCGATAATGATCCGTATATTCCCCTTTCAATCGGCAAAGATTTCGCAAAACACCTCGACACCAAACTAATTGTCGAACACAACGCCGGCCACATTAACGATATGCATGCAATCTTTGCCTACCCACGCCTTCGCGACCGCATCCTTGCATTGCCATAACGTGTTATAATAATCCCCATGGAAAGTCAGCTGCCCCTTATTTTGCTCATTATCGCCGGATTTTTGCTCCTCTTTTTTCTCCTTAATCGAAAAATAGCACAGATGAATAACCAAAAAGACAACGGCACGCTTTTGGAGTGGCTCAAGAGCATGCAATCGTCACTTGAAATAACAAATAGAACACTCAACGAAGCAATGCGCAGCTCCTCAACCGACATGACAAAAGTATTGCAAGAGAATACGAAACATCTAAATGAACGGTTGGACCGCGCGGCAATGGTGATTCGGGAAGTTGGAAAAGAAGTTGGCCAAATGAGCGAAATTGGCCGCAGCATGAAAGATTTGCAGGAGTTTTTAAAAAGCCCAAAGATTCGCGGCAACATTGGCGAGCATGTTTTAAAAGACCTCATTTCGCAAATGTTTCCAAAAAATAGCTTCAACCTTCAATACCAATTCAAGTCCGGTGATCGGGTTGACGCGGCAATAAAAACCGATGCCGGCATTTTACCAATTGATGCAAAATTCCCTATGGAAAATTTTCAGCGAATGATGAAAATAGGCGAACATAATCAAGATTATGCTGCTTTGCAGAAAGAATTTGTGCGGGATATTAAAAAACACATTGACGCAATCGCCAAAAAATACGTGCTTCCCGATGAAGGAACTATGGATTTTGCCCTTATGTATGTGCCAAGCGAATCAGTTTATTACGAAGTGGTAAATATTCCAGAACTCATGGACTATGCCAAGAGAAACCGCGTCTATGTTGTTTGTCCAAGCACGCTTTACGCCCATTTGCAAACCATTCTCTTGTCGTTTGAAGGAAGAAAAATAGAAACGCAGTCCCGTGAAGTGTTTCGCGTGCTTAGATCGCTTACGATTGACTACGAAAAGGTCCAGGAAAATTTAGCAACACTTGGAAAACACCTCACAAATGCAACCTCTCAATTTAGCAATGTATCAACCGTTTTCCTGCAAATGGGGCATAAGCTGCAAACGACTCGCCATTTAGAAGTAAAGAAAGGAGGTGAAACACATGGGGAATAAATTAGCACTAGGTTTTTTAGCTCTTATCCTTATTATCGGAGCAGTATTGATTCTTGGTAATTCATCGGCGCCAAAACAAAACACGCCAATTCCCGTTCAAACTGCACCGACAAACGCTAAAGACACACAAAACGTCACTACCATAACCCTAACAAACGCTAGTTTCTTACCAAAAACAGTTACTGTCAAAACGGGAACAAAAGTGAAGTGGACAAATAAAAGCGGTGAGCTTGCAACCGTTGATTCTGCCGACCATCCAGCCCACCGTGTCTATCTTCCACTCAATCTAGGACAGTTTGCAAACAATGAATCTTTAGAACTGGTGTTTGATAAGCCTGGTAAGTACCTATACCACAACCATCTAGGTCCAGAGAGAACCGGAACGGTAGTGGTAGAGTGAAAGAAGTGTGCTAAAATAGCTGCATGCCGCAGGCTATAATTCTTAATGATGCGCAACACGATGCGGTAACCCACGGTGAAGGTCCGCTTATTATCATTGCCGGCGCTGGTACAGGCAAAACAACAGTTGTTACAGAACGCATAAAGCACCTTATTCTTAAAAAGAATATTCACCATTCGCAAATTTTAGCCCTCACTTTTACTGATAAAGCAGCCCGTGAAATGGAAGAGCGCGTTGATATTGCAATGCCGTATGGCTACACGCAGATGTGGATTGCAACGTTCCATGCATTTTGCGATCGAATCTTGCGCACAGAGGCAATTCATATTGGCCTTAACCCCTCGTATAAGCTTATGACCGAAGCAGAAACAGTTATGTTTTTGCGCAAAAATATTTTTGCTTTCAAGCTTGACTACTTTCGGCCGCTTGGTAACCCGAATAAATTTTTAGAAGGCCTCCTCCAGCACTTTAGCCGGCTTGCAGATGAAGATGTGAGCCCTACTGATTATCTAAAATATGCTGCAAAACTAAACGCTAAACGCTTATCGCTAGACGCTGATAAGATTGAAGCAAAAAAGACGCTGGAATTAGCGAATATGTACCTAAAATATGAGGAGCTGAAAGCGCGAGAGGGTGTTATGGATTTTTCCGATCTAATAACGAACACATTAAAGCTTTTCCGAGAGCGAAAAAATATCTTGCGCCAGTACCAAGAGCAATTTCACTATATACTTGTTGACGAATTCCAAGATACTAACTTTGCACAAAATCAGTTAGCTGTACTCCTTACCGGTAAGCGAAAAAACATTACTGTTGTTGGCGATGACGACCAGGCAATCTACCGCTGGCGAGGTGCCGCAATTTCCAACATTATCCAATTTCGTAAACAATTTCCAGATACTAAAATCATAGCGCTTACAGGAAATTACCGCTCAACGCAAGAAATATTAGACAGCGCATATACTTTAATACAACACAATAATCCTGATAGGCTCGAAGTAAAAGAGAAGGTTGTAAAAAAGCTTAGAGCGATGCGAAAAGTGAAAGGAAAAGAAATTGAACTCTTGTGGGGAACGCGAGTTGAGGATGAGGCTGATTGCGTTGCCAAAAAAATTCAATTACTTTTGGCAAAAAAACAGTATGAATATAAAGATATTGCAATTCTTATTCGTGCAAACGACCATGCGCAAGCGTTTGTACGAGCGCTATTAAGGCATAATATTCCATTCCAATTTTTAGGACCAGGAAAACTGTTTCATCAAGACGAAATAAAAGACCTAATTGCTTACTTAAAGGTCCTTTATAGTTTCGAGGATACAACGTCGCTTTATCGAGTGCTTACCATGCCAGTGTTTTTGCTTGAGATGCGCGACATCGCGGCACTACTTAATCTTGCCAGGCGTAAAAACCTTACGCTTTTTGAAGCGCTGGAAAAAGTTGTGCAAAAAAGGGTCGCAGATTCTCTCCCAATCCACGAGAAAACTATTGAAGAACTGCAAAAAATCTACAGTATGCTCAAGCGCCATCTTAACCTTGTTCCAAAAGAGACAGCCGGACAAATTTTGTACTACTTTCTGCAGGACTCTGGTCTTCTTAAAAAGTTTCTTGAGCCTAAAAGCGAATACGAAATGAAGCGCTACCAAAACATCGCAAAGTTTTTTGAAAAACTCAAATCGTATGAGGCAGAACACGAAGATGCGAGTGTATTTGCAGTTGTTGATTGGATTGACCTTTCTATGCAAATGGGAGAAAGCCCACTTGCAACAGACATGGACTGGAACGAAAACAATGCGGTGAATATTCTGACAATCCATGCAAGCAAAGGCCTTGAGTTTCCTATCGTGTTTTTAGTCAATTTGGTTTCACAGCGCTTTCCAACACGCGAGCGCAAAGAGCAAATTCCTATTCCACAAGAGCTTATTAAAGAGATTTTGCCCGAAGGCGACTTCCATATGCAAGAGGAACGACGGCTTTTCTACGTTGGCATGACAAGGTCTTGCGACTATCTCTTTTTTACCGCTGCAAATTTTTACGGAGAGGGAAAACGGGAGCGAAAAATCTCGCCGTTTGTCTACGAGGCGCTTGGTGAGAAAGCAGTAAACGATGCAATCTTGAGACAAAAAGCCCAAAGCGCCGTTGTCCAACCATCGCTTTTGGACTGGGCAGAACGACAATCAAAGCTAACCTCTAACCTCAAGCCTCAAACCTCTGTTCCCATCACTTACCTCTCATTTTCGCAGATACAATGTTTTGACCTTTGTCCCTTACACTATAAACTTCGATACATTCTTAAAATTCCTCCCCAGCCGATAGCGGCGTTAAGCTTTGGCTCAAGTATCCACTTGACGCTCAAAGATTTTTATCAAGAGGTAATCGCGGGCAGGAAACCGACAAAGAATGATCTACTAAAATTTCTTGAAAATCGCTGGGTTGATGAAGGATACACAAGTAAAGCGCACCAAAGCCAGGCAAGACAGCGCGCACAAGAAATCCTTGCCCAGTATTTTGACAAACACAGCCATTTGGAACATGGCAGGTACCCAATTGGCGTTGAAGTGCCATTCCAATTTTACGTTACTGATCGAGCCTTGCGCAAACGAAGTCTCAAACTTGCAGGACGGATTGACAGGGTTGATAAAGTCGGCGAAAACACAATTGAAATTATTGACTATAAAACCGGCAGCAATATCCCAGATGAAGGTGATCTTGTTGACAATTTACAGTTAACCATGTACGCACTTGCAGCAGCAAACGTAAACGACACGCTTTTTAACAGAAATCCTGATGATGTCACACTCTCGTTGTATTACATTGAAGAAGATAAGAAAATAAGCACCACACGAACACGTGAGCAGCTTGAAGCGGCAAAAGAAGTAATCTTTAAGAAGGTTGAAGAAATTGAAAAAAGTGATTTTGCATGTTCTAGCGGCATCTTCTGCCGCGATTGTGAATACAAAATGCTTTGCCGCGTTTGACGCGGCTCTGTCAAACAACAAATTAACTACGCGTCGCGTTGCATTTGCAAACCAACCTGCGACCGCAAAGGAACTGCAAATTCAAAGAGAACTGCATCTGCTCTTTGCGTAAAATACTCTTCTGCGCTCAAAACGCCATTTGCTGGACATATTACCTGTCTTTTATCATCCCGACCAAGCACGTCAAGTATCCAATGATTGCTCCCTGTCTTCATTTTCACTAACGAAAGCATAACATCTGCCGTTGATTCCGGCTGTGCTTCCTTAATCCATTTTGCTTTGGGAAGTCCGAGATACACATGATGCGTGCTAAGTCTTTCTTCTCCTTGAATGATTGTTTCAATTTCTTGCTTATCGTACCCTAACATAGACAATGCAGTTTGCCCACAGTTATCCTTACCATCCTGAAGTCGCGGGAGGATAGTTTCTCCATTTTTTAGCGTCACTGCTGATACATCACGAAGTTTTTCAGTAGGAATCTTTTCGCAGTTGCTTGAAGAGATATTTTTAAGCTCTTCTGGAGTTTCGGAAACACGAATTGGTTCAATCTGCCCACATTCAAAACACCGGAGTCCTGGTATATGAGGAGGATGCTGTTTTTTAGCCTCTGGCATAACGTTTAGTATATCATACTAAGGTTGACAGCTAGCAGTTGTTTTGATAGAATGCTAATGTCCTGGGAAGCAGGACCGCTTCCCTTCCGTAGCTTTGTGCGAAGGAGGGAGGAAAGTCCAGACAGGTGTAAAGTCGGGGACGGAGCATAAGCTCCGAAGCGAAAGCCCTAGTGTCGCAGCTTTTTACCCACATGTGAAGCTGCGAACAAGTTCTGAAATAACAGGACCTGAGAGCAACAGAGACGAGTGGGAGTGAAACGGGCAATCCTACCCGCTGCAACCTCCGAGCGACACGCTCGTCTCGCCGAAGCGCAAGTCAAGGCGGACGAACATCTACTTTACGAGAGTGTCAAGGCATGAGGGCACCTCGCCGTAAAAGGCGGGCGGTGTGAGCGAAAAACATCACATTGAGAGAGATTGCGGTTGCAAAACAGAATCTGGCTTACTCGCTTCCTAGGACACTTTTTGTTTATTAGCTACTCGCGCTGGCGTAGTGTTTGAGGGAATAGTTCCAAAACTGAAGGCTTAAGAGCAAAAACACTGCCGCAATAGCAAAAGAGATCACAATAGTCTCGGGCGAGAGCAACCCCATCATCGCTTTTACCGGAAATGTCATCATGATGCCAACTGGAATAATAAAGGTAATAAGCCCCCGAAGCGGCTCCAAGTAGACATCAATCGGCACTCTCCCCATCTGCGTTAAATCCCTATATAGCATGATTGTATTATCAACTTCGGTGGTGAGAATACCCATGCCCAACACAGTAATATGGAACGCAAGCGCGATGATGAACGCATTGATGATAAGCATTATATACAACAGGATTTGTATGCCGGTGATTTGACCAATGTGCGATCCGGCGATAAAGATAAAAATGATCGAGAGAAAGAGTATCGAAATATCAAGCACATCACTTCCACCAAAAAGACTTCTAAAAAGTGGAGAGATTGGCCGTGTAAGAATTGTGTCAAAATGCCCCGAAACTACCTGCCAGCGAAACCGGTACACTTCACGCAGGAAAAACTGTGGCAGCGTATCAATAAGGTTAAACGTTGCGTAGAAAAAAAGTATTTGCCATGTGGTGTAGCCAGCAATAAGCTGTGTTTTTTGCGTAACAAGAACCAAAAAGAAGAGAAAAAACGCAAAACGCAGGATTTTCCCAAGCAAAAACACAATTGCGCCAAACCGCGACTGAAACGCAATTTGTGTTGTAATGCCGGTAAGCTTAAGCCAAATAACAAAATACCGTTTCATGCTATCTTCCAACAGCAGTGTATAACCGAAGTCCCTTATGCCATATAAATTGCAAAAAAAGTGCAATGATCAAAATCCAAATCACATCGATTAAAAAGCCGGTGGAGATAGTAGAAAAAGGAAGCTGTCCCAGGTAGATTTTTAGCGGGAAATAGAGCAAATACGGGAAGGGTGTAAGCTGAAATGCTTCGTAGAGTGATTTTGGCAAGATGTCTAGTGGAAATAACGAACCGGCGAAAAATTGCAGCAAAATAAAAAGGATAAACCTCGGCGCCCACACATCCGGGCTCCAAAAGCCAAGCATCCCAAGTATTGCTCCGAACAAAAAATAGAGTACCACTGCCAATGCTGTGGCTAAAATAGCAAGAGCAATAAATATAATCTCTGTTTGTAAAAATATCGGTGGTTTTAACAGAAAAAGCAGAATCATTATTTCAACAACAGAAAAGGAGATATTAAACAGTTTATCGCCGACGTCTCGTGAGAACCAATACAAAAAATAATTTATAGGTCGAATCAAGAAAATTGACAAATCTCCCCTGTAAATATGCTCGCCAATCTCATGGGTTCGGGTTGACAAAACCACTGCGCTTAAAATTGATGTTCCTAAAATGTACGTAAGCATAAGTGTTTGGGAATAGCCAAAAAGTATTGTGCCTTTGGGGATAAGCGCCAACCACAAAAAGTACATTGTTAGAAACTGCAAAACGGTACGCACTCGCCACATTACAAAATTAAGCCTGTAGGTTACCATTTCTTCCCATGTGTTGCTTAAAACCCGAAGATATTTTTTCATTGTTTCGAAAAGACGTCGCGAATGATTGCTTCAATCTGCGGCTCTTCTATGTTAAGGTCTGTGACTGGAAATGAGTCAAGCAATGTCGCTGCGATTTTATTTGACAATGCTTTGGGCACTGCAAGAGAAACTTTGGGAAATTGGTAATTTGTTACTTTTCCAAGTTTCTCAAGTTTTTCTCTTCCAATATCTTCCTCAAGCTCAATTGTCAGAAACTTATTTTTTGTATACCGTTTGACAATATCAGATAATAATCCGTCGTAAAGAATTTTTCCATGGTCTATGATAATGACTCGTTTACAAAGCTCGCGTACATCCTGCATGTAATGGCTTGTGAGTAAAATAGTAGCCTTGTATTTTTGATTGTACGAGCGGATAAAATCGCGAAGGTTTTTTTGCATAACGACATCAAGACCAATGGTTGGCTCATCTAAAAATAATACTTTTGGACTATGAATAAGCGCAGCTATAAGCTCGCATTTCATCCGCTGTCCCAAAGAGAGTTTTCGAACTTGCACATTGAGAACGTCTGAAATATCTAAAAGCTCGGTGAGTTCCTTAAGTGTTTTTTTAAATTGAGCATCTGAAATTTCGTAGATTTCCTTATTGAGCAAAAATGATTCCATCGCAGGCAAGTCCCACCAGAGTTGGTTTTTCTGCCCCATGACAAGGGATATTTGCTTAAGGAATGCATTATTTCTATCAAATGGCGTGTATCCCAGAACGAAAACGTTGCCGCTTGTTGGATAGAGAAGCCCGGAGAGACACTTAAGCGTTGTTGTTTTCCCGGCACCGTTTGGCCCAATAAATCCAACAAGTTCGCCCTCCTCAATTGCAAATGAGATATCATTAACCGCTTTTGCATCGTAATACTTGCGGTAAAACAAAGACTTTACTGAACCGGAAAATCCTGGTTCTTTTTGGTGTAATTGGTAGTATTTTTGTAAATGTGAAACAGAAATGACTGCCATAATACGAATTCACACGAATCAGCAATGCTATTATATAATATTCGCATAAATTCGCATGCTGGAATTGATTTTATAAGCTGTACTCACAATGCGAATTATCACGAATAAGAAAACAGTAAGCAAAATTCGTGTGTATTCGCGTCTTACCGAACGATTTTCTTAAGTGTTTTCCCTGGCGTAAATCCAGGTGCTTTGCGAGCAGCAATCGTAATCCGCTCCCCTGTTTTTGGATTGCGTCCTGGCCGTGTCGCCCGTTGTCGAACGCTAAATGTGCCAAATCCGGTGATTACAACCTTTTCTCCTCTTTTGAGTGAATCACGGACTGCATTCAAAAAGGCGGTGACCGAGTCGCTTGCTGCTTTATTCGTAAGGTTTGCTTTCTTTGCGACGAGTTGAATGAGGTCTCTTTTTGTCAAGATTTTTTCACCACCTTCTGGGCAGAAGATTCACAATAAAAATACAGAGAATTAAATAGGTTGTCAAGATAGCAAAATCAAAAAGGACTAGTTAGATTCTGTAGATACGGCGCGGAATTCGCGAATTGCAGTTACTTTTACCTCGCCGGGGACAGCTAAACTTCTGCTTACCTCTTCTCGAATTTTGTGTGCAACAAGCGTTGTCTGCGCATCGTCGAGTTTGCCCGGGTTAATAATTACCCGAAGCTCGCGTCCGGCCTCAAACGCGTATGCATCTTCAACGCCTTCGTGCTTTTTTGCAATTTTTTCCATTTCGGTTAAGCGTTTTGCGTACTCTTCAAAATCCTCGTATCGAGCACCCGGCCGGGCGCCAGAAATTGCATCGGCAATCGCAACAATAACTGACTCAACAGATGAGAAAGGCTTATCTTCGTGATGCTCTGCAACACAGTTGACAATTGGCTCTGGAATATTAAATCGCTTCAAAAGATCAACGCCAAGTTTTACATGGCTTCCCTCACCCTCGATAACTTTGCCAATGTCGTGGAACAAGCAACCTAGACGCACTATATTTGCATCCGCACCAATCTCCTTAGCAATATGCACACCAATTTTTGTTTCTTCAAGGGTGTGAACGATCAAATTCTGACCATAAGATGTACGAAACTTAAAACGACCAAGTATTGATAAAAGCTCTGCTGGTATGTTGTAAGCTCCTGCTTCGTGTGCCAACTTTTCACCTTCCTCCAGCATAATTTTTTCAACTTCTTTTTTGGTCTGTTCGACAACTTCTTCTATCCGAAACGGCTGGATACGGTTATCTTTAAGCAGCGTCTCAAGCGCACGCCTTGCAATTTCGCGGCGAACTTGGTCAAACGATGAAATCCGAATAATACCCTCTTCGTCTAAATCAACGTCAACACCTGTTGCCTGCTCGAATGCCCGGATGTTGCGACCTTCTTTGCCAATAATACGGCCCTTCATGTCTTCATCGGCAACTTTTACGGTTGAAACAGTATATTCCGCAATATAATTAAGCGCGCCGTGCTTGAGGCTATCCAACAGAATCTCTTGTGCTTTTTTGTCTGCTGTGCGTTTTGCTTCTTCCTCTCGCTCTTTAATAATGCGCGCAATCACTTTTGCCTCCTGCGCTTCTACTTCGGCAAGAAGCTCTTGCTTTGCTTCGTCAGTTGTTAAACCCGATACATCCTGCAGTTTATTGCGGTAGTCTTCTTTTAAGTCTTGTAGATGTTCTCTTTCTTTTTCAAGCTGATCTCTCTCGCGGTCAATTTTCTCCTCTCTTTCAAGAAGCTTCTTCTCAAGCGTAATGAGATCTTGATCCGTTACTGTCATAATAATATGAAGACACGAGAAGAAAGCGATTTTACCGCTTTACAGATGGTGTATGTGAGGCTGACGTTATAACGCGTTCCATACAATAAACATCTGACTTCTTCAGTCTTTAGATGTATTATACTCCCCTCTTAAAACCTCGTCAATACTCTGCTTGATTATGTCATAATCGAATCCAAACCGCCCCAGCATTGCGCCTAATTTCTGATACTGCTCAAATCGAGGAAGATTTTTATATTTTCGTAACTTTTTTTGAACTAACACCTTGGCTCGTTCTAATTCATTTTCAACTTTCAACTCTGAACTTTCAACTATTCTTTCTATTGTCTCTTGCGCTATTCCTTTTTGCTTCAGTTCAATCTGAATAAGCCGTTTTCCTTTCGGTCGAAACTTTGTCCGCTGTTCAATCCACCACTTTGTGAATTCTTCATCGTTAACAAAGTGTTGCTCTTTAAGTTTTGTAATTACTTGATCAATAACTTTTTGATCTATTTCTACCTTCTTTATACTTTTCCTACTCTTGAGGAGATTGTCGCGAACTTCTTTTTCTGAACGAGGACGAAAGGAGAGAAAACGGAGTGCCTTGTTGTACAGTACGTCGAGCTGATCCATAATTGCCTTAAGAGTTTTGCTCAATCATCGCTTCAACTTTCCTTTTTGCTTGCCCCAAAAGCTCCTTTGATTTCTTTCTCGAAGTCTAGATTTTTGGATTATTGAATAATTCATGATATTTTTGGTATTCTTCTTTTGTCACCAATAAAATTTAGTCTTTCACGAAATTCGTTCAAAAATATTCCTTTATTGAGCTTCCCTTCATATTCAGATAATGCAAATTTTAAGTATTCAAATAAACCCAAAACATTAATTTCTAATTTGTCTGGTTTTGGTATTCTAAAAAGTGAGTGTATATTTTCGTCTCTAAATATACCCGTTCCTATTCCTGGCAACCCCTCATGAATTAATCCAGATCTAAAATTGTTATAAAGCATCTCTAAAATGCTTCGTTTATAAATAACTATCCCGTTTCTTTTCGCAAGCAGTCTATACTTAAATTTTGGCATGAACTCTTTCACGAAACTAATAAATCTAAACTTTGATCCTTGATTACTAACAGCTCCAAATCTAAAACCTGCGAGTGCGTCAATCACACAACAAATTAATTTTGCGGCACCAACATAGGCTTCAGTCTTGATAGTTCTTTCAATATCATCAAGATTCCACCTTTTAAATTTTTCCCAAAATTCTTTTTCCTGCTCATTCATACATCTTACCTCCAAAAACTAAATCCTTATCTTGTCCTTTTTATGTGCCCGTTAGTATTTGGGTTATTTACAATGCTCAACATAAAATTTTTTGTCTTCCAATAAACTATTGCGTAGAAAGATTTTAATTTCCTCGTTTCTGCGTTAGCGTAATTTGAAATTAAAACATGGGCAATATTTAACATTTCAAAATATAAACTATCTTTGTTAGAAATATTCATTTTTTCAGAGTGAATAAAGTTCAACTCTTGCTGTAAATTAATTGCTTTCATTTTTTTCCTCTACAGTTGCTATTTCTGCCGACTTTAAATGTAGGTTTATGAATTAGAGGCTTTTACTACCTCGATAGTTTTGCTTATAATCTCAAAAATTTCTTCCATTGTATTTTTCTGCTCTGATAGATGATCCCATAATTCTGATGATAATAAAACTTCATTAAAGGTGAAGAATTTTTTAAATTCTACTAAATAATTAAAGAATCTTTCTTTATCATATCCAATTGCTGTTTTTGAAGTTGGATCAAATGGAAACCCAATATAATATTTGATTTCTTTTTCAGGGTGTAATAATTTAAAAGCAGCTTTTGCATATAATATTTTTTGCTTCTCTCCTCTCCCTTCGCCAGAGTTTGGTCTAACCGACTTCAATTCTATCCCCTCGATTAGATTTGCTGTCTCAATATAATTGTCTACTGTAAACTCCAGTGCATTTACTTCCGTTTCTCCCTTGTTAAATTTAAATATGGCTTCATTTTCTCGTTGTGTTGCAGGTTTTATTCCGCTTTTTAACTCCACAATTATGTTCCCTATATTTTCAGCTTGAGATTTTTTAACTTTTAACGTGAATTTTTGGGTAAAATTTCTTTTATATCCTCCAGATAAAATATGTGCTAAAGATTCAAATCCACTACCTAGCGAGGTGTTTAAACCATGCATCCAACTTGCTATTGCGACTAAGTAGGGCGTAGGTACATTTATTGGTTTCAGCTGCTTCTCGAACGCCTCTAGAATTAAATCATGAAATGGCGCATTTCTATTTTGATGATTTAGTTCCGGAAAGTTATCTATCCTTGAAACAAGGATGGTTTTAATAACCTCTGATATCCTTTCTTTTTTTTCTTGGGGTAAACTCATGATTCTTATCCCTTCAAATGAAAAATTATTTCCGAATAAGGAGATTTGTCCCTTTCGGTTCTGTTTAGTACTGGCCGCTTAAACTGATTGATTATTTTCATTCCAGATTGTTCGGCAATTGCGGGATAAAGGTTATACTTGTCGTTTGCCACAAGAAATATATCAAAATTATCCGCCAAAAACTTTTTACAATTGAGTAAAACTTTTGAAATGCCATCAACATAAGACGCGCGTGCTTCTGCACCCTGCCCTTTATATAACGGCCCAATTTCAAACTCATCTCGACGTTCAAAACCAAAGAGGTCGTATGCGTAAGCATGTTGCTCGTGATAATCAATTTGCCCGACATACGGTGGCGAAGTGAAAATTCCCCGTATCTTTTGTTTTTGCAGTATTTCGTGAAACCGTTTATTTCGCCTCTCAACTTCTTTGAAAATATTAACTGTTCGGGAGTCAGCAGGAATAACTGAATAGTGAGTACTCGTTTTAAGTCGCGCAAAAGTTTTGAGCCGATAAACTGTATCACTCGCATAGCGATCAAACCATGTCTTGATAGAAAAAAGCGGCTTACAGATTTTTTTGTGTTTCCAGCAATAATAAGTAGTCAATTGTGGCTCTTTTAGCGTCGCTAAATCCGAATGAGTAGTTGCACGACACGATCTAATAGTGCGGCTCAAAATTACTGCAATGATTTTCTTATTTTTTACATCCTTTATTGTCTTGACTTGTTCAAAGGCAAAATCAATCTCTTTTCGAACATTTCTGATAAACCATTTTTCCAAAAAGGTTTTGCCGGTAGAATGGTTTAGTTCAATTTCGTATTTTTTGACAAGATTATTGTAGATTTTGAGAAATTCTTTTTCCTTTTCTTCGACATATTTACTTTCGTTGCTGTGTCCTTGTAGCACGTTGTATTTGAATGACGGGCTTGGAAAATATTGATTATTAAAATCAGCCAAGCACTCTAATAGCTCGCGCTCAAACACAGTAGTTTTGCTATCTGCTTCGTGGTTTATAATTGCATTTTTTATTCTTTTGATTTCTTCCTCAAGCGCGCCCATGTCATAATTCAACAACTTTATTTCCGTAATCATGCAATTGAAGCGAGAGACATCAATCCCGATGGAATGTATTCCTATTTCATGAGCTTGCACAAGTGTTGTGCCGGAGCCGGAAAAAGGATCAAGAATAATATCGCCTGTTTTGAAATACGCACTTGTTTTGAAATCGTCAGTGTGGCTATCAATAAAATACTCGACAAGTTGCGGAATAAATTTTCCTTTGTATGGGTGAAGCCTGTGGACATGCTTAGTTGTGTCCTTCTCGCGCAAATGATCAAAAGACAATAGCCAGTTCAAATCATTACCAAGCCGCTTTTTCCAGTTCACCTCTCGCTGGCCTCGATATGAGTCATAATAATTCTTGAGATCATTTACATCAATAAAAACTGAATTATTCCAGTTGTGCTTTTTAATTTTTCCGTATTGCACCAAATAGGAGATATTGGAGTCGCTAACATCCTTCTTGAGAAAGCCGCTCGCCCAACGACTGGCTTCTTTGATTGTTAAGAGTTGTTTTGTCTGTTGCATAATTGTTGGCATATACAATTTAGGAAACAGGCATCCATTGCCCTCTCTTGTTAATTGAAATTATCTTAACTGACTATATAGTTGGGTGTCAATACTTCAATTTCATTCAGTATTGATCTCTGCGAGTCTGAGCGACGAGGTCGTCAGACCTCAGAGTCTATGACCTGAATGAAATCGAATAGATCAAGAGGAAATATACGAAATTTTAAGACTTACGAAGCTAATTCTTGTTCTTCAATGCCAACCGCAACAGGCGTGCCACCTGTTTTGTTGTGCTTGAGGATATCGTCAACGATTTTTTTGGCAATATCCGGTTTTTCCTTAAGAAATATTTTTGATGCTTCTTTACCCTGGCCAATCATTGTCTCTCCGTACCGGTAGAACGCGCCGGACTTTTGTAGAATTCCCATTTCCAAACCAACATCAATAATACCGCCTTCTCGAGAAATACCTTCTTGCCCTGTCACATCAAACTCCGCGATGCGAAACGGCGAAGACACTTTATTTTTAACAATTTTTACTCTGTGCCGCGAACCTATTGCCTTGTCGCCGTCTTTAAGCGTTTCTATTTTCCTAACATCCAGACGAACCGACGCGTAAAATTTAAGAGCCAATCCGCCGGTTGTTGTCTCTGGATTGCCAAACATGATGCCGATTTTTTGGCGCAACTGGTTGGTGAAAATGGCAATGGTTTTGGATTTTGAAATAACGCCGGTAAGCTTTCTTAAGGCCTGCGACATGAGACGGGCTTGCAAGCCAATCATTGCGTCTCCCATTTCTCCTTCAATTTCGGCTCTCGGAACAAGGGCTGCAACAGAGTCTATGACTAAAACATCTATACCTCCACTCCTTATAAGGCTTTCTGCAATCTCCAGTGCCTGCTCGCCGGTATCAGGTTGTGAAATGAGAAGATCCTCAAGCTTAACACCAACTCTTTCTGCCCAAATAGGATCAAGGGCATGCTCTGCGTCAATAAAAGCTGCCACACCGCCGTGTTTTTGCGCCTGGGCAATAACAGACAAACAAATGGTAGTTTTCCCAGATGCTTCAGGACCAAACACCTCAACAATTCTTCCCCGAGGAAGTCCCCCAACACCCAAAGCAATATCCAGCGGCAAACAGCCGGTTGAGATAACCGAAATATCAAGTTTATCTGCTGCTTCACCAAATCGCATTATTGAACCTTTACCATACTGTTTTTCGATTTGATCCATGGCCATGCGTATTGCTTGCAGTTTTGCTGCGGAATCTGCTTGGGGCCCATGTGCGGTTTTAACTTCACCATTCCCTTTTCCTCTTGCCATATCGCGCTCCTTTCGCTCAAATTGTAACACCTTTCTGCTATAATGCAAGGGTCAGTTTTAATTATTCTGCTTCGCAGAACGGGATGTAGTATAGTGGTAGTACGCCGCGCTGGGGGTGCGGTAGTCCGTGTTCGATTCACGGCATCCCGACTCTTCGACAAGCTCAGAGTCTCCGACGATATGCGCAGACGAAGAGCCCTGATCCTTCGATGGACTCAGGATCACCTTGAGTAAAATCGAAAGGTGAGTCTACTGAAGGGCAAAAAAATGTTTACTGTTTATTTCTTTCGTGGCCCCAAAAACCATCTTTATGTTGGAGTAACGAACAATTTTAATAAACGCATTTCAAGACATCAAAGAGGAGACGGGGCAGAGTTTACAAAACGAAACAAAACGTTCGTCCTTGTTTACTCAGAACATTTTTCTACCCTTTTGGAAGCTAGAAGACGCGAGAAACAAATTAAGGGCTGGCGCAGAGAAAAGAAAGAAAACCTTATCAAATTCGGCAAGCCAATTTTATAGAATATACCCCAAACGCAAAAATTTTAAAGAACTTTAATTAATAACTACTTGTTCTTATAACGCCCCAGATTTTCTTTGGCAATTTTTAAGTTAGGATCAATTTCCAATGCTTTATTAAATTCTGCAATTGAATCATTTATATTTCCTTTTTGGGCAAGCGCATAGCCCAAGTTATTGTGAGCCAAAGCATCATTCGGATTTATCTGTAATGCTATCGTGTATTGTTTTATTGATTCATCAAACATTTTTTTCTTGTCATAAGTGGCTCCCAAATTGATATAGATTGTTTGCTGTTTTGGATCATATTGTATTGCTTTTCTAAAAGAATCAATAGCATTATCTAACTGGTTAGTATCGTAATAAGCCAACCCAAAGTTTTCATAGATCATGCCTACATCTTTAGGATCTTTTGAAGAAAGATCCAACTCCAACCCTTTTCTATAAGTCTCTATCGCTAGAGATTTATCGCCGTGTTCACTGTACACAACTCCCAATTCAATGTAAGCTTTTAAATTCTGAGGATAGATACTAATTGCCTTATTGAGAAATTCTGTTGATAAGTCAAAATAGATATCTCCCTTACCATTGTTATACGCATCTATATATGGCTGGGCTTCAGCTAAATAGCTTAGACCAAGACGAGATTGAATATTAGGGTTCTTTTTAGCAAAGTCAGGATATTCTTTTAGTATTCGCTCATATCTTGCGATTGCTTTATCGTAATTACCACTTATAAAATGTTTATCTGCAATTTCAGAAAGCTCTTGAGGTATATCCTTTGGTAAAAGAATAGCCAAAGAGCCAGCAGTTATTAAACTTAAAATAACTACGATTACCGTTGTCAACAACAAAGCTTTGAGGTTTCGTTCAGCCAATTTAGTAGCTAAATATTTTGCAAAAAATACAAAAAATGGTAGTAGTAATATTGGAAATATTGGAAATAACTTACTAGGAGGAAGACTAGTAATACCAATATAGTAGGAATACTCAGTAAGCCAGATTTGAGCAGGAAAAGAAGCACATAGAAGAAAAAGAGTAATTACTGTAATCCAAATTCTAATCTTCTTTATATTCTGGGCAATAGGAGTAGGCCAGAATACTTCTCTGGTGGAGGGGTTGCTTAATAAATAAGTGAGAATTATGGTAGATAATATTGCAAATAATAAAGCTGTAATAAATGTAGTAGTATCATCTCCAAATTGGTATAAAGTAATGATCGCTTCTGCTATATGAATGCTAACTATTGCTGGTAAAACTACTACCAGGGATTGTTCTATAGTGAGATTACGATCTGTTCTTTTTTGAACAACAGCTCTAATTCGATATGCGGCAAAAGCCACCATTGCCGGAACTGTAAATATGAAATAACTAATCCAACTTAGAGGAGTCGCAACTGATCCGCTTACAAATCCAAAATGTGCCACTCCAATTAGGAACGAGAAGATAAGCATTACGGGTGCAATTTGTAAACAAGCAAAAAGCACTGCCAATATTAAAGGCCATTTAGTCATTAATTTTAGTATACATCAATATGGTTTACCATATTCTCAATAAAGAAGTTTTAGTAAAATTAGCCAGTTTCCACCATTTTGGCCGATTGCTTTGACCCTTTCTAAATTTTCTGTATAATAAGGGAGTAATAAGTTTTCGCCCTTCGGTAAACTCAGGGTAAACTCCTGGGAAGGGGGTGGGCAAAGAAAACATTAAATTGTTTTTGTATTTCTGTCCGCCAAAGGCGGACTATAATAATAAAAATCTCGCGCACTTGTCTTCTGTCTTTGCAAAAAATGCATAGAGCGAGGCCGCAAAGCGGCCGAGCGGAGAACGATACGATGCGTCGATTAATTAGAGAGAAAACGAGTTCGAATTTTTCGATATAACTCGACAGAAAGTGAATCCGCGAAGCGGATGGAAGGTTAGGTTTATTGAAAGAGGAAAAAGAAATCCAACTATCAGAACCTTTATAAAATTGCAAAAGCACTAAAAGTTTCAGCCTCTGACTTATTACCATTCTAAATTTTATCATTGTACCCTTCTATCGTTGTACTATGCTACAACGCTAATACGAAAATTTTAATTGCAAAGAATGACAAAACCTGATACAAATTAAGGCATGGAAGAAACTACCAAAATTGCAGTCTTCAAAGGCAAGGGAATCAGAAAAATCATATACAAAAGCGAATGGTGGTTTTCAGTTATTGATGTTGTTGAGGTATTAACCGAAACCGATAGACCCCGAAAGTACTGGAATGACTTAAAGAAAAAGCTTGTCAAAGAAGGTTACGCTGAAGTGTCCGAAAAAATCGGACAGTTGAAATTAGAAGCTCCTGACGGAAAGTTAAGAGAAACAGATTGTGCTAATACTGAAACTATATTTCGAATTATCCAAACTATTCCATCTCCTAAAGCAGAACCATTTAAACGATGGTTAGCAAGAGTTGGTTATGAAAGGATACAGGAAATAGAAGACCCGGAACTAGCCACCAAAAGGACAAGAGCTTTGTACAAAGCCAAAGGATATTCTGATGATTGGATTGAAAAAAGAATGCGAGGTATCCAAGTTAGAGAACAGCTAACCAACGAATGGAAAAATAGAGATGTTGGTGGAGATAGAGAATATGCCATTTTAACTGCTGAAATTTCCAAAGCTACTTTTGGGATGACCCCAAGCCAATATAAAAAGTTCAAGAAATTAAAAAGAGAAAATCTACGAGATCACATGAATGATTTGGAATTGATTTTCTCTATGCTTGGGGAAGCATCTACTACGGAAATTACCAGAAATAGAAATACAAAAGGATTTACAGAAAATAAAACTGCTGCGCAAAAAGGGGGCAGAATTGCCGGAGAAGCAAGACAGAAGCTCGAAAAGGAATCCGGTAAGAAAGTCTCAACAAGAAAAAACTACCTGACCGAACCACAAAATAAAAAACTGATCGAGAAATAGATAGGATTGGCCAGAATGCATGTCCGCCTCTGGAGGGGTGGAAATTGGCCGATTGGCTCCCTAACGTTTGGAAGTCTGCGGAATCCAGATTTTTTAAAAAGGTCGGCTAAATTCACTAGACCCGCAAGCTTTCTATTTCTTACCGACTTCTTAAACAGCTTCTTGACAAACACGCCCCGCTCCGTACGATAGAGATATCTTAAAACAGAACGGGGGTAAGACAGTAATGAATCTTTTCTCCAAAAGGCTTCTTGCGGGGTTTTATATACCTCTTACCGCTTTTTTGTTGATTCATTACTCCATTTTCATACTACTTGTGTAAGGTCTAACGGCTATGGCAGACAAACACACATTTTTTCAAAAAGAGCACGTGCGAGACAATGGCCCGCCAGAAAGGAATGGAGAGGAACGAAAACTGCAAGCACTGGTTGCGCGAACCGAGAAGGTTTTACTCAAAATTTCGGCTGTGTTCCCTTTTGACTTTTTTCCGGATGAAATTATTATTGATGAAAATAAGGTCAATTTGATTATTCGGCAGTTTTTCTTTTCAGCTCACACGCACAGTATTATGATAAAAATGATTAAAGACGTTGCTATAGAATGTTCGCCCCTTTTTGCCACGTTCAAGCTCGTACCAGATGGATATCCGGGAGAACCAATTGTTATCAAGTTTCTCAAAAAGAGTGAGGCAACGAAAGCACGATCTCTCATCTTAGGTTTAATGCTCTTGCTCAAAGAGGGTCTTGATCCGGCGAAAGTGCCAACCGAAATCCTCAAAAAGGACATTGAAGCGCTAGGAAAAATAAATCCTATTGATTAGTAAAAAAATACCAAAAAGCAGGCTTACGGTTCCGGCAGTAATACGGATATATTTTTCTATATTAGGAAACTTGTTAACACCGTAAACAAAAGGGGTTCCAAGGATAAAACTTGATATGGTCATCCCCAAAATTGATCCGATGCCAAAAACGGCAATATAGTACATTCCTTGCAAAGGAGAAGAAATCGTTGAAAGCACCAACAGCATCAACGCGCCGCTGCCTGCAAGCCCATGTATTATGCCAATAATAAATGACTTGTGGTGTGCATGAAGCGTTTTTTCTCTAACATGTGGGTGCGCGTGCGTGTGTGATTTGCCCTCGTGCGTATGAGGGTGAGTATGGAACATAACTCTTCCTTGTACAATGTTTTGTATTCCAATAAACACAAGCATAATCCCAACGCCAAATTCCAATAGATTGCTAATTTCTGCCGTAATAGATATTCTTAACAAAAGAACAAAAACGCCAATTACAAAAATGGTTGTCGTGTGCCCGATACCCCAAAAAGTGCCTACCAATGCAGCTTTCAGAGAACTCTTCTGTTCGGCAAGGATATTTGAAACCGCTATAATGTGATCTGTTTCAAATGCGTGCTTAACGCCAAGAAGGAAACCGAAGACAAGCGTAAAAACGCTTTTATCCATAGGTTTTTTACCGCTTTGGCGACTGTTTTTGGCGCCGTGCTTTTCCGCCTGTTCCTACCTTGCGACGTTCTCTAACACGAGCATCCCGTGTAAGTAGTCCATGGAGCTTCAAAATTGGCCGAAATGCATCTTTGCTATACAATGCTAGTGCCCGAGCGATACCGTGCGTTACTGCAGATAGCTGCCCACTCTTGCCTCCCCCAGCAACTTTAACTGTTACCATGAATACATCATTTGTCTTTGTAAGAAAAAAAGGCGCCATGTATTGTGCTTTTGCAACATTTCCCGGAAAATAGGTCTCAATCGGCTGGCCGTTAACCGTTATTACCCCTTTTTCACCGCTTGGATACAGTCTGACTCTCGCGGAAGATTCTTTTTTTCGACCAACGGCAAAAATATAGTCTTTTTTCATTTTTGATCTTTAATTTTTTATTTTATCTTGGTATGGATGTTCTGCTTCTGGAAATACAAAAAGTCTAGAAAGCATGCGGTCTCGCAATTTATTTTGTGGAAGCATACCTTTTACCGCATGCACAATAATTTCTTCTGGTTTTTGCAAACGAAAGTTTGCGAGCGTGCGCACATGAAGTCCACCTGGAAAACCAGAATAGGTAAAATATTTTTTATCTGATTCTTTCTTACCCGTAACCTTAATGTGTTTGGCATTGATAATAATAACATAGTCCCCGCAGTCAAGATGCCGTACAAAATACGGCTTTGCTTTCCCCATAAGCAGTTTCGCAATTCCTGTTGCTACTCTACCCAACACCTTGTCTTTAACATCAATAAGGTGCCAGACTCGTTTGATGGAACTTGCTTTTGTTGATCGTGTTGAGAGTGTTTGCATGTTACTTTGCTTTTCGAATTATCGGTTTTCTTGCAACCACTGTCTTTGCACCGTCTTGCGACCGCCTGCCTCGCGTCAAGACGGGCTGTTTACCACTGTTTTTTGTAGTGCGAACTGTTTTTTTGACAGTGTGTTCAATGGCTGCAGGCTTTTCCGTCCATTCCATTATTGCCATTTGCGCATTATCTTTAATTCTGTTTCCAACACGGATGATTCGCGTGTAGCCTCCCGGACGATTTATAAACCGAGGCGCAACTTCGCCCATAAATTTTTTTATAGCTGAAGCGGTAAGGTATGGAACGATTATGCGGTACGAAGCTCCGTTTCCCTTTTTTGCTTTTGTCACGAGTTTCTCAAGCTTAGGACGGATTGCTTTTGCCTTCTCAATTGTTGTTGTTATTCGCTCGTTTAGCACCAATGAACTCATAAGACCCTTAAACAAGGCTTTACGCTCATTTGTATCTCGTTTAAATTGTCTTCCAAAAACCCGCTTCCTCATATAAAAAATACGAATTCATACGAATTTGAAGTATTCGAATCAATTCGAATAATCGATCATTCGCATACATTCGTATTACACTGTAAGTGATATTCCCTTTTCCCGCAGCTTTTCTTCTATGATTGCAATTGACTTTCCTCCCATGTTACGCATAGCCATAAGGTCTCTCTTTGTTGTTCCTAGAAGCTGGCCTATGGTTTCAACGCCGCCATTTCGCAGGCTATTGTAAATTCGGGTTGGTAAATCTAGTTCGTCAATAGTAACTTTAAGAAGATCTTCTGAAACTGAAGGGTTAATTGCAACGCTTTCCGTTGGTAACACCGAAATCTTTGGTTCATAGATTTGCAAAAAGTACGATGAGAGTATCTTTGCTGCTTGAGTAACTGCGTCACTTGGAGAAATAGTTCCGTTTGTCCATACCTCCAATACAAGCTTATCAAGGTTTGTCTGTCGTCCAACACGAGTTGCCTCAACATTGTAGTTGACACGATGGATTGGAGAAAAAATCGCATCTGTTGGAATAACACCCACAGAACCTCCTTTTCGATCCTCAGCAAGCGCGTATCCAAAACCTCTTTCAATCGTTAATTCCATCTCAAGTCTTGCCTTTTTATCTGATAAAGCGCAAAGATAGTGATCTTGATTTACAATTTCAACCCCGTCGGATACTTCAATATCTGCTGCGGTAACTTCTTTCGGACCTTTTGCATCAATTCGCGCTGTTGCTTCTGTTTTCGAATCGGCAAGATTAATATGCAAACCTTTAATGTTCAAAAGAAGATCAACAACATTTTCTTTAACCCCCGCAATGGCAGAGAAGCGGTGTTTTACTCCGGCAATTTTCACAGATGTCACAGCAAATCCCTGAATAGATGTAAGCAGAACTCTACGAAGCGCATTACCGATAGTATGTCCATATCCCGGCTCAAGTGGTTCTATGCCAAACTTACCATAACCATCGGTAATTTTTTCTTCTTTTATCTTAAAATTCGGCTCGATCATAAAACATCTACTCCTAACAAAGCAGAAGAAAGTATTATATCACTATCTTGAATAATATTCAATAATCAACTGCGTATCGAACGGAACCTGGACTTCTTCGCGTTTTGGCATATGAAGCAGTTTTCCCTTACCGCCTTCTTGGACAACAAAAGGTAAAAAAGCCTGCTCTTTTTCTAGAACAACTTTTTCCTGCATATGAGGCGATAAAGCAATCTCATCACCAACATTCACCTGGTATGAAGGGATAGAAACTTTTTTTCCATTTACCAAGACGTGTCCATGCGTAACAAACTGTCTTGCCTGAAAGCGCGTCTTTGCAAGTCCAAGACGGTAGAGAAGATTATCAAGCCGGGTCTCTAAAAGCGCGATAAGCATTTCGCCTGTTTCGCCTTTTTTCTTCTGAACAGAGGTTACAAGTCGTTTAAACTGCTTTTCCAGAAGACCGTATATTGCTTTTGCTTTTTGTTTTTCTCGCAGCTGGACACCAAATTCTGACAATGCCCTTTTTCGCTTTTTACCATGGACTCCCGGTGGAATATTAAGCCGCCGTAAAAGAGATCCCGACTGCTTGTCGAGCAAATTTACCCCTTCGCGTCTTGCTATTCTGTGTTTTGGTCCTGTATACCTACCCATAGATTACCCTCCAATCTATGGAATTTCTAATTTCTAATTTCCAATTTCTAATTTCTAATGGTTTGATATTTGAAATTTGATATTTGAAATTTGATATTTTCATTACACCCTCCGTTTCTTCTTTGCTCTTGGGCCGTTATGCGGCATGGGTGTTATATCCGCAATCATTGAGATAGACAATCCTGCCGACTTAATTGCACGCAGTGCTGAATCTCTCCCGGATCCCGGACCCTTTACAAAGACCTCAACTGACTTCATACCGCGTTCTACTGCTTTCTTAGCAGCGCTCTCTACAGCCAAAGAAGCAGCGTATGGAGTTGATTTTCGTGTTCCCTTAAAGCCCCGCGCGCCCGCAGAGCTCCACGCAACTATCTCTCCCTTGTCGTTTGTAATAGTGACCAAAGTGTTATTAAATGTTGCCGTGATGTACACTTTTCCCTGCTGAGATACCACTAACTGCTTTTTCTGTTTTGCCGGCGCTATTTTTATTGCTTTTGTCTCCATAGTATTATTACTTCTTTTCCGAAGCCCCCTTTGCGGGCTCTTTCTCAATCAAGCCCATTTTTTGCGCTACTTCTTTCTTAATGGCACCAATTGTTACGCGCTTTCCGCGTTTGGTACGAGCATTTGAGCGTGTCCGTTGACCACGTACTGGCAAATTTCTACTATGCCTAACGCCTCGATACGCGCCAATCTCTTTGAGTCGCTTAATATTTCCCATCACTTCACTTCGCAAGTCTCCCTCAATCTTATATATCTCAAGCGCTTTTTGGATATTCTTCTGCTCCATTTCAGTAAGCTCCTTAACACGCTTTGCACCGTCAATCTGTGCCTTTTTCAAGAGACCTGATACATTACTCCGCCCAATACCATATAAATACGTGAGTGCAATATCTACTCGTTTTTCGTCTGGTATAGTTATTCCTGCAATCCTCATAATATTTGTCTTTGGTCTTTGATCGTTAGCTAATAGCTAGGGTCTAACGACCAACGACTGCTACCCTTGTCGCTGCTTATGTCGCGGATTATCACAGACAATCCTAACGACTCCACGCCTTCTAATAATCTTACATTTTACACATCTTTTTTTAATGCTTGCCTGAACTTTCATAGTTAATTTAAATAACCTAGATTACTTAAATCTAAACACGATTCTCCCTTTTGTTCTATCGTACGGTGTCATCTCAATACGAACCTTATCTCCCGGCAAGATTTTAATAAAATTCATTCTCATCTTGCCGGACAAATGACACAAAACGATACTGCCATCAGGAAGCTGTACGCGAAACAGCGTATTTGGCAACGATTCTTTTACAACGCCATCTACTTCAAATGATCCCTGATGCGACATACAAAAAAGTTAAAAATTCAAAATGTAAAGTGCAAAATTACAATGCAAAATTAAAAACTGTCAACTCGCAATTGTAACTTTACATTTTTAACCTTGAACTTTTAACTTAAAAGTATTATAGCAAATCTACACATAGAGAGCAATAAGTGCTATCTTGTCAGGATAAGCGGACCATTTTTGGTAATGGCGACTGTCCGTTCAAATAGCCCCGATAAACTCCCATCGGCGCTTTTAATCGTCCATTCGTCATCTGTTGAGTATTTTACATCTGGTTTACCCATGTTATAAATAACTTCGATTGCAATAGTCGTTCCTACCCTCAGAAGAGGCGTTTTATCAATATCCCCTTTTACTAAGAATCCCGGAACCTCTGGCTCTTCATGTAATTGTCTACCAACACCATGACCAACTAAGCTACGTACCACTGAATATCCTGCACCTTCTACGATCTCTTGAATTGTTTTTGAGATATTTCCGATCCGACTTCCCGTCTTTGCCTGCTTTATCGCCTCGTTCAATGCATGCTTACCAATCTCCAAAAATTTTTTTATATTTTCATTGCCCGCCTGCACTTGCCTATGCAGAGCATTAACGGGGGGGTCATTTTGAATTTTGCCGTCTGTGGCGAGCCTCGCCTTTGGCGGGAACTTTGAATTTTGAACTTGAATTGTTTCCGCCATATCCGTATGGAATCCCTTATAGAAAACACCGCAATCAATACCAATAATGTCGCCTTCCTTAAACCGATACGCTGTTGGCACCCCATGCACCACAACATCGTTTGTTGAAACACAAACCGTGTACTTATACCCTGGTACCTTCTTAAACCCAACTTCTGCCCCCCTATCGTAAATGAGTTTTTCTGCAACCGCATCAAGTTCTAATTCCGAAACGCCCGGCTTTATATGTGCTAAGACCGTATGGAGAACTTCAGACAAGATCTTTCCTCCCTCTGCCATAGCTTCGATTTCTTCTTTAGTCTTAATATTAATCATATTTTTCAATTTTTAAATGATCTAATAATTCATCAATCTTTTTGTATAAATCTTGGATATTACTACTATTGTTATCAATAAGATAATCTGCAATTGCGATTGGACCTCCTTTATTGAGATTTTCAATCTCCGCCATGTCTCGTTCTCGTGACTTTTCAAAGGAAATAGGACGAACGAGCCGTTCTGAAAGCCTCTTGTAGCGGATTTGTGGCTCTGCGTAGACATGAATGAGCAGTAAGTTAGGAAATTCTTTTTTTAAGAATAGGTATTCCTCCCATGAGTAAAGACCATCTATTACTACGACAGCGTTGGCTTTTAATAATTCTTCTATTTTTGATTTTGAGGCAATTGCATAAGCAGCCATACCAAGCTGTGCTCGTAGGTTCTCACGGAAGGCCTTCTCATTTTCTGGCGTTAATGTCAAACCTTGTGCACGTAAACCTTCATCGGTAACTTGTCCAAATCTAACAAATGGTATTCCTTTCTTTTGAATATACGAAACTGCCCCGCTTTTCCCTGCACCGGGCATGCCAACAATCGCCAAAAGTACTTTCATGCCTGATTTCCAATCTTGTGCATGATTTCGTGGTGAATGTCTTGGATAGACTGCTCGCCGTTTACTTCTATAAGAATTTCTTTCTTGCGGTAGTAGTTAAGCACAGGCTTTGTGAACCTGTGAAAGAGGTCTATGCGCTTTTTAATCGCCGCAAGGGTGTCGTCTTCTCTAATCTCTCCATTTCTATAGGCAAGCCTCCAAAGCGCTTCCTTGTCCGAGACATTAAGATGCACTACTTTATCAATTACCTGGGTAAATGCCTTTGCTTGCGCTATTGTTCGAGGAAAACCATCGAGTATATACCCTTTTTTATACTCCGGACGTGTAAGATATTCATTTACAATAGCAATTGTCTTTTTATCGGGAATTAAATATCCAGCATTCATCACTTCCTTTATGTAACGCCCCAACTTTGTTTTCTCCTTTGCAAGCTGACGGAAAATGTGTCCTGTGGAAAGGTATGGAACTTTCAATTTTTCAGAAAGAAGATTTCCCTGTGTTGATTTTCCTGCACCTTGTATGCCAATAATCACAATTTTCATAAGTTTCTTATTTAGTATACACATCGTAACTGCGCATCACCAGCTGCGCCTCAAGACTTCTAATCGTTTCCAATACAACAGAAACAACGATAAGAATTCCCGTCCCGCCAAGCAGAAGCGTTTGCACTTCTGTTATTGATTGCGCTATCGTTGGTAAGATAGCAATAAATCCTAAGAAAAAAGCTCCAACAAGCGTAATCCGTGTTAAAACGTATGTAAGAAATTTTGCTGTTGGGCTGCCCGGCCTAACGCCCGGAATAAATCCGCCGTATTTTTGAATTTCCTCCGCGATTTTTTTCGGATTAAAGATAACTGCTGTGTAAAAGTACGTGAAACCGACAACAAGCAGAAAATACACCGCATTATAAGTAAAACTGGACGGATTAAAAAGCGCGCCAATAGAAAATGCAACATTACGGATTTGTTCATTTGGCGACCCGCTAAGATAGTTGGAGATAAGAGAGGGTAACAGTACAAGCGAAACGGCAAAAATAATTGGAATAACACCAGCCTGGTTAAGCCGCAGGGGTAAGTGAGTCGACTGTCCTCCATATAGCCTATTCCCTCGAGCCCGTCTTGCGTAGTATACTGTGATCTTGCGGGTTGCGTCATTCATGAAAACAATTGCAGCAATAACAACAATACTCATAATAAGAAAAATAATGAGATTTGTGAGATTCTCTCCTGTTGCAGTCGCGATGGTCTGGCCAAAAACTACCGGAATTCTTCCAACAATACCGGCAAATATGAGCATGGATATACCGTTGCCTATCCCTCGCTCTGTCACTAACTCTCCAAGCCAAACCAGAAACATCGTACCAGCAGTCATCGTGACAACAAATGACGCAAGTTCAGATGGCGGTAGGAGCGAAATTATGCTTTGGCTTCGAAGCAACGCATACATACCAAATGCCTGCAGAACTGCAAGCGGTACCGTAAGCATTCTTGTGTACTGATTAATTTTATGTCTGCCTGCTTCGCCTTCTTTTGAGAGTGCCTCAAGCTTGGGAAATACCAGAGTTGAAAGCTGCAGAATAATTGACGCGTTAATGTAGGGATTGAGTCCTAAAGCCATAACAGAGAAATTTGCTAATGTGCCGCCTGAAAAAATATCAAGTAGTCCTAAAAATTGGTTTTGCGAAAATAGAGCTTTTAAACTGGCAACGTTTACACCAGCAACAGGTATATGTGCAAATATCCTAAAAACAACAAGAACACTTAATGTAAAGAGTATTTTTCGCCGAATTTCAGGCGTCCTAAAGCTATTTCTGAAGATGGATAAAAAATGATTCACAAACGATTACGTCTCAACGCGTCCACCGATCTTTTCAATTTTTTTCGCCGCCGACTTTGAAACAGGCACTTTTACTATAACTGGTACGTTGAGTGTTCCATTACTTAAAACTTTTACACCGTACGTTTTTGCATCTTTTTCGTCAACAATATGCGCAGCAATGAGAGACTGTGTATCAACAGTTTGTTGTTTTCTAAAAATATTAAGCGCTGCAAGCGGCACTACAACCGGTTTATTTTTAAATACCTTATTTCGTCCTTTTCCCCGCCTAAACGGCAAGCGTTTAATAAGTGCAACTGCTCCCCCTTCAAAGGATAGTGGAATATTGCCGCGGGCCTTCTGTCCTTTTGTTCCTCTTCCGGCAGTTTTCCCACGGCCAGAACCGTGACCCTGGCCAAGTCTTCTTTTACCTATCTTTGTTGTTGAAGAAAGTCTGTGTAGTGAAATCATAATTACTCTCCTTTACTAAGCACCTTTGAGAATTTCAAACTAAATTATACGACTTAATCTTCCTTTTGGTAAAAGGTGCTGGGTTTATGCCGATGCGCAATTCTCTTTAGCGCTTCAATGGTTGCGTATACATTTGAAGCCTGGTTTTTTGTCCCAAGAACCTTGGATGATATGTTGTGTATACCTGCAGCTTCAACAACGCTACGGACAGCCCCTCCTGCAATAACTCCGCTTCCCGGCGGTGCAGGCTTAAGAAGAAGCCTTGCGGCGCCAATCTTAATACGAATTTCCAAAGGAATGCTTCCCCTAACAATTGGCACTTTAATGAAATGTTTTTTTGCAATAGCAACACCCTTTTTAATTGCCGAAGCAACGTCTGGGGCTTTTCCAAGCCCTACTCCCACCTGTCCTTTTTTGTCGCCAACGACAACTAGTACCGAAAAACCAATTTTGTTGCCTCCTTTTGTTTTTTTGGAAACTCGGTTTACCTGCACAATTTTTTCTTCAAATTCACTTTGTATCTGTCTGTATCTGTTATCCATTAAAATTGCAATCCTCCTTTTTGCGCACCAAGAGCTACAGCCTTAACTCTCCCGTGATACTTATAGCTTCCTCGGTCGAAAACAACTCTTGTAATCTTATATTTTTTTACTTTTTTTGCAAGCTGTTCTCCAAGCGCTTGCGCCCGAGTCACTTTTGTTACCTTTTCTTTTTGTGCGAGCTCTTTTTCCGATACGCCAACAATTGTCTTTTGCCTCTCGTCATCAATAATCTGTGCATACATATATTTATTTGACCTAAACACCGAAAGCCGCGGTCTCTTTGACGTACCTATAATTTTCGATCTTATCCTTTTTTTTCTTCTCTTTACTGGCTGATTATTATTCATATATTTATTTTACTCCTCCGATAAGTTTTGCTGCTTTTCCTGCTTTTCTTCTTACCACTTCACCAACATAGCGTATTCCCTTACCTTTGTATGGCTCTGGCGGACGGATTGCACGAATCTTTGCTGCTATATCACCAACAAGTTGCTTATTTGTTCCAGAAACACTAATAATATTTTCATGTATGCTATAGGTAATACCCTCTGGCGCGGTTACCTTTACCTGGTGAGAAAACCCAACAGAAAGCGTAATGTCCTTCCCTAAGATGCTTGCCCTGTACCCAACTCCAGAAAGCTCAAGTTTCTTCTCAAATCCCGTTTCTACTCCTTTGACAAGATTTGCTATTGATGCACGTACTAAACCCTGCAAAACACTTGCATTTTCTCCTGCTTCTTTTGTGTTCGTAACTTGTATCTTGTCGCCATCAACCTTTACTGTCGTGCCAGCAGGTATAACATATGTAATTGTACCTTTCGGGCCAACTGCCTCCAAAGTGTTTCCAGTTATAGTAACAGTGACGCCTGTCGGAATCATAACTGGTATTCTCCCTATCTTTGACATAGCTACCATATCCTAAAGAGCAATTCTCCTCCTACTCCTTTCTTTTTTGCTTCTCTTGCGTTCATGTATCCTTGATTTGTCGAAAGCACTTCAACTCCAAGCGATCGTCTTAGCGCACCTATTCGATTTGCCTTCATGTACACATGATGAGATGGTTTTGATAAAATAGCAACGTCGGAAACCGCAGGAATGCGCTTTTCGTACTGTAGGGTCGCCACAATAACTTTCTTGTTATTAGCTGTTTCCTCTTTGAGACTTTTTAGAAACCCTTCCTTGACAAGGATTGCACCTATTTCCGCTGTCGCAGAAGAGTAGGGCATAGTAACTACCTGTCGCCCAGCTCTTGCGGCATTTTTTATTTTTATTACAAAATCAGCAATAGTGTACATATATTTACCAACTCGCCTTTCTTACCCCCGGAAGCTCACCGCGAGTTGCCATTTCTCGAAAACACATCCGGCACAAACCGAATCTTCGCATGTACCCGCGAGACCTTCCACAAATATTGCAACGGTTACGCTTGCGAACCGAAAACTTTTGTTTCTTTTTAAATTTTACGATATCCGATACTTTCGCCATAACTTTTTAAGACTTAAAGATTACAAGATTTGAGCGATAAAGAACTTATTTATCTCTGTAATCTTTTAGTCCTTAGCTCCTTTTTGAAACGGCATGCCAAGTGCTTCCAAAAGCGCGCTGCCTTCTTGATTATTTCTTGCTGTTGTAACAACGGTTACCTCAAGACCAACAATTTTATCAGCCTTCCCTGGGTCAATCTCTGGAAATACAGTGTGCTCTGAAAACCCAATGGTATAATTACCACGTCCGTCAAATTGATCTTTGGAAACTCCGTGGAAATCACGAAGTCGAGGAAGCACAATAGAAACTAACTTCTCAAAAAAATCATACATACGCTTACCCCGAAGTGTCACAAAAGCCCCGATTGCATCTCCTTTGCGCAGCTTAAATGTAGCGATTGATTTTTTTGCTTTCGCTATTTTTGGTTTCTGACCTGCTATTTGCGTTAGTACTGCAACCGCCCTTTCCATATTTCTCTTATCAGAAATTGCATCCTTTACACCCGCGTTCACAACAATTTTAGAAAGTTTAGGTACTGACATCGAATTTTCGATAGCAAGTTTTGCCTGTAAACCGGGAATGATATCTGAATGGTATTTTTTTTGCAGGTTAGTCATAATGTTTGTTGGCACTTTTTACAAATACGTGTTTTCTTTCCTTCCAGCATCGAAAAACCAACGCGTGTTGGCTCGTGACACTTAGGACAGATAAGCGCTACGCTTGCAATAGGGAGTGGCTTAACAATTGTAATAATTTCAGATTTTTGTGACTGCGTCCTAGCTTTCGAATGCCGCTTAAACTCATTAACCCCAGGGACAAGCACTTTAGATACCCTGGGAAATACCTTATTAATTTTTCCCGTTTTCCCTTTATCCCTGCCTCGAACAATCTTCACCTCATCCCCCTTTTGTAACTTTGAACTTTTAACTTTGAACTTTGAACTTTTTTTCATACTATCTCTATTGCCATACTGGCAATTTTAGCATATCCTTTGTTTTTAACCTCACGCGCGATCGGGCCAAAAATACGTGTTCCTCGCGGATTTTTATCTTTTGGATTGTCAATTAAAACGCCCGCATTATCGGAAAAACGAATAGATGAACCATCCGGACGTCGAAACTCTTTTCTTGCTCTAACAAGAACCGCCTTAACCATCTCTCCCTCTTTTACTTGACCTGTTGGCAAAGCTTGCTTAACAACGCAATTGAGCATATCTCCCGGATATCCGTACTTTCGTTTCGATCCGCCAAAAATATGAATAACGACAAGCTTTTTGGCCCCTGAATTATCTGCAACGGTGAGTGCTGTACGTGTTTGAATCATTAAATTTACTCCTTTCTTTTCCTTACAACCACCTGCCTCGCGGCAAGGCGGGTTGTTCTTCTTTGTTTTTTCTTTTTAGCGTCAACAGTATGTAAAACAGCGTCTTTACTGATTGCAATCTTTTTGTCCTCGCCCAATACATCGTGCATTGCTTTCTCTTCGCCTATAAGTTTGATGCGTGGTGTCTTATCAACAACTTTAAGTATTTTAAAGTGTTTGTCTTTAGAAATTGGTCGTGTTTCCATAATCTGCACTGTTTGCCCAATTGTAACTGCAATACCGTCTGTATCAGCCTTAAAATTTTTCGTTCTTGTTAAAAGTTTCTTGTAAAGTGGATGCCTAATCTTTCGAGACACCGAAACTATCGCTGTATTTTGTGTTTTTGCCGAAACAACAATGCCATCAAATTTTTTCATAGGTTATTTTTTTGTCAGCTCTTTTTCTCGCAATATTGTACCAATTTGAGCAACTTCTTTTCGCTTTCGCGCGTACGAACTTGTGTTTTTCAACATGAGCTGCGTTTTCTCAAGTTTTATAAGCGAAAGCGCTGCTTTTGCCTCCTTGAGTATTGCTCTCAATTCTTCTACTGTCTTTGTATGTAGGTCTTTTTTGTCTTTTGTTTTCATTTGTTTACTTCATAATAAAGCGGGTTCGTACCGGTAATTTGTGTGCTGCAAGTAGTAAGGCGGCTTCGGCTATCGTCTTTGGAACCCCTCCAATTTCAAAAAGCACCCTTCCCGGCTTTACCACCGCAACGTATTCGTACACGTCTCCCTTACCGCTGCCCATGCGCGTTTCCGGAGGTTTTTTGGTAATAGGCTTATCAGGAAAAATCCGTATCCAAAGTCTTCCACCACGCTGCGTAAAATGGGTAATTGCCCGCCGTGCTGCCTCAATTTGATGGGCGGTTACCCAACCTCCCGTCGTTGACGAAAGGCCATATTCACCAAATGTAATTTTAGTGCCTCTATATGCAATACCTTTCATTGTCCCACGCATTTGCTTTCTGTATTTTGCTCGTTTTGGAACTAACATAAACCTCCCAATAGTCGGTAATTATTCATATATTTATTTTTCCTCCGGCCTATGTATCCAAACTTTAATACCGATGTATCCTTTTTTTGTAAGCGCCGCAACCGATGCAAACTGGATATGCTCCCGTATTGTTGAGAGCGGTACGGTTCCTTTCTGGATTTTTTCCCGTCTTCCGATCTCTGCGCCCGCAATTCTTCCAGACAGCAGAATTCTTACGCCCTTGGCACCAGAGGTCATAACTTTTTCAGATGCTTGTGCGAGGATTCGCTTGTAGGGTAAACGCCGTACCAACTGGTCTGCAATATTTTTAGCAACCAAGTATGCGTCGAGATTAGGCTCTTTCACCGGTTCAACTCGAATGTCAACCTTTGGCTTTTGTTTTACGTTTTTTTGAAACTGATCCATTACTATTATGAGAAACTTTTTTAACTCTTCAAGTCCGCTGCCAGCTCTACCAATAACAATACCTGGCCTTGAGACATATGCCGTAATTTTGATACTGTTGATTGAACGTTCAATCTCAACACGGGAAATTCCGGCCAATCTTAGCCGCGCAAGCAATGCTTTTCGAATATGGTAGTCCTCAAGCAAAATGTCCTTGTACCGCTTCTTTGCAAACCAACGGCTGTCCCAGTTGTATACCGGGCCAAGCCGCAGCAACTGCGGATTAACTTTCTGTCCCATATAACGCTCCTTTCGTCGCTGAATTTCCAATACGTAATCTCATATTTGCAATTTGCCTGCTTTGCCGCGAGGCGAGATTTTTGATTTTTGATTTTTGTTGTCTGTTAAGACAATTTTAATGTGGCTGCTTCGTTTTTTATACGGATGAATCCTTCCTCTTGTTGATGGATGGTAGCGCTTAAGCGCAGTTCCTTCTGTTACTTCAAGCCGTTTTATAACAAGGTTCTCTTTTGCAATTTTTTTATTATGCACTGCATTTGCAATTGCACTTTTTATCGTTTTCTCAAGCGGGTTGGCAGCGCGCTTTTGCACCGCTGCAAGAAGCCGCAATGCATCATCTGCTGTTTTTTCCCGAATTACATCGGCGATAAGCCGAACCTTTCGTGGACTGATGCGAACTGATTTTGTATATGCTGTAACTTCCATACTCTAAAAAAGTTATTAATTATTTGTTCATTGTTTTAGGAATTACGTTTTAGAGATTTCCCTAGCAACAACTTTACCATGTGATCGAAATGTCCTTGTTGGCGCAAATTCACCAAGCCTATACCCAACCATTGCCTCAACAACAAATACGTTGATAAAAATCCGGCCGTTATGGACTGCAATCGTATGGCCTACAAATTCAGGCGGAATTTGACTGGCCCTTGCCCATGTTTTTATAGACCCACGGTCGCCTACCTGCTTTTGTACGAGCACCTTCTTTAGAAGCTTTTGATCTACATAAGGACCCTTCTTTGCACTCCTACTCACTATTTTTTTCTCCTTTGCAAAATGTATTTGTCCGAATATTTGTTGGCTTTTCGTGTGTTCCCAACAGCAGGTCTGCCTGCATAGGTTTTTGGCGTTGTCATGCCAATGCCGCTTCGTGCTTCTCCTCCACCGTGTGGGTGAGAGCGCGGATTCATTGCAACACCGCGAACCTTCGGCCTAATACCCATACGTCGGCTGCGGCCTGCTTTGCCAATAACCCTGTCTTTCCAATTAATATTCCCAAGTTGTCCAATAGTTGCAAACCCGCCTGAACTGACTCGCCGAATCTCGCCAGATGGCAATTTAAGATGTATATATCCGCCTTCATGAGCAGCAACCGTCGCTGCTGTGCCGGCACTTCGTGCCATTTGCCCTCCTCGGCCAGGTGTTAACTCAATATTGTGTACGACCGTGCCAAGGGGTATCGCCGACAAGGCAAGTGCGTTACCAACCTTAATGTCTGCGTCTTTTCCAGATATAACCTTGTCCCGAAGCGCAAGCCCCTGCGGACAAAGTATGTACCGCTTCTCGCCGTCGGCATATTGCACAAGCGCAATTGATACGGTGCGGTTTGGATCGTATTCTATTGAAACAATTTTGCCCAAGATGCCAATTTTATCGCGCTTGAAGTCTACTGTCCGCAAAAACCGTTTATGCTCTCCGCCCTGATGGCGCACCACAACCTGTCCGCTTCTGTCTCTTCCTGATTTTTTCTTTTTAATCACTTTTAACTTAACCATACTATTTATCTACTCCAACATGAAAAAGATCGATCTTTTCATCTTTTTTAAGTGTGACCACAGCTTTTTTCCAGGGTGAAAGCTTCTTTTCTGTCCTTCGCATACCAGTGCGTTTAGTGCGTCCTTTGACTATAATTGTCGCAACGTCGGTCACATGAACCAAGAATGATTTTTCGATTGCTTTTTTGATTGCCGTTTTATTGGCGCCAATTTCAACGTGGAACGTAAACTTTCCCTTTTCTGCTTTTTTTGTTGCCTGTTCGGTAATAAGCGGCCGAATAATAACATCTTGTTGCATTACTGCTTCTCCTCCTTTTTGCGCAGCTTTAAAAATGCATCTAGTGCTTGCTGCATAAAAAGAATGTAAACGCTCTCAAGTACTTTGTAAGTAGTAAGCTGGGTAACATGCATGATCTCAATATTTGGAATGTTTCGCGCTGCGCGAAGCACATTATCAACATTTTGAGGAAGAACCAAAAGCACCTTCTTGTTAGAATCAAGCTGCAATTTATCAACGAGTGCTGCCATTGATTTTGTTTTTGGTGCAATTTTCTCAAGGTCTGCAATAACCCTTACAGCATTATCGCTTACTTTAGCACTGATGGCAGAAAAAAGTGCTGCTCTTTTCATTTTCTGCGGCAACTTGAGCGCATAATCCCGAGGCTTTGGCCCAAAAACAACGCCGCCGCCAACGAAGATTGGGGCTGTGATAGCGCCATGTCGCGCTCTTCCTGTTCCTTTTTGCCGGTAGATTTTACGCGTTGAGCCTATAACTTCTCCACGCGTTTTTGTCGATACTGTACCCTTTCGCTGATTGGCAAGGTACACGCGAACCGCTTGGGTCATAAGTCTCGAGTTTACTTTTGCAGCAAAAATTTCTTTTGGCAAGGAAATAGTTCCAGCAACACTCCCTTTGATGTCGTACACATCAACCGTCAATCCTTTTGCAGCGCGAACAGGTTTTTTGACAGTACCAATAGTGGCTACAGGCTTTTTGTTAGTCTTTGATTTTTGACTTTTGATTTTTGACTTTGGTTTAGCTGGCATCTTTTATCCCTTCCTTTATTTCTTCAATCTGAACTTTATAAAGCGGAGAAAACTTCTTGCTTTCTCCGACTTTTTTGATCATAACGATACCATTGATAATTCCAGGAATAAGCCCTTTAATGACAATTTCGTTGTCTGTTGCATCCATAACCGTAAGGTTTTTTACTGTTACCTTATTGTGACCCATTCGACCAGCCATCCGTTTTCCTTTATAAACTCTTCCTGGTGTTGTTGTTTGACCGATTGATCCGGGCGCTCGTTCCCTGTCTGATTGGCCGTGCGTTCGCGGCCCACCTTTAAAGTGATGCCTCTTGACAACTCCTGCAAACCCCTTCCCCTTCGAAATACCCGTAACGTCAACAATATCTCCTGGTTTTACTACTTCTGTTATTTTAAGAATGTCACCGACGTTTGGCATGGTTACACTATCTTCTTTAATAGGAATTTCTCGTTTCTTTGCTCCTACACTAACCTGCAGCGCTGTGTAACCGTCTTTTTCTTTGGTCTTGATCGAAACAATAGGCAGTGAGACTACACTCACTTTGGAAATAGGAATACGTACCCCAGTTTGTGTAAAACCTTGTGTCTGTCCAATCTTTGTTCCAATAAACCCTGTAATCATAACAAAAAAAGTAGCCTATTTCGGCTACCCACCTTACCATTCGTGTGAATTCCGTGAAATAGGAATTAGGCCGTTATCACCTCCATAGGTTACTTACTATTATACTATACTTTGAGAGCAGAAACAACTACATTTTGATTTCAACGTCAACCCCTGCCGGCAACTCCAAGTGCGTGAGACTATCAATTGTCTTATCTGTTGGTGAAACAATATCTATAAGCCGTTTGTGGACACGAATTTCAAAATGGTCTCTGGCATCTTTGTCTATGAATGGAGATTTGTTTACCGCATAGACGCTTCGCTGAGTAGGAAGGGGGATCGGACCTACAACCTTAGCACCGGTGCGTATTGCCGTATCTAAGATTTGTTGACAGCAAGCGTCAATAACGCGGCTATCGTAGCTTTTTAAACGTACTCTAATTCTTCCTTTTGACATCCTGGTTTTAGTTATCGAGGTACTTAAGCAACCTAGGTAAACTAAGTCACTTATTTTATAATCTTACTGATCACTCCAGCGCCGACTGTTTTGCCGCCTTCGCGGATAGCAAATCGGAGTCCTTCTTCTAAAGCAACAGGCACAATAAGTTTTACTGTCATTTTTGTGTTGTCTCCCGGCATAACCATCTCAACACCCTGCGGAAGGGCAACCTCGGCTGTTACGTCAGTTGTTCGAATGTAAAACTGTGGTCGATACCCAGTGAAGAATGGCGTATGGCGTCCACCTTCTTCTTTGGTCAAGATATACACTTCTGCCTCAAATTCAGTGTGGGGGGTAATTGAGCCGGGTTTTGCGACAACTTGTCCCCTCTCAACATCTGTTTTTTCAATGCCGCGAAGCAGTAAACCAACGTTGTCGCCTGCCTGCGCTTCATCAAGCTGCTTTCGAAACATCTCAACGCCTGTAACAACAGTTGATTTGGTATTTCGGATACCAACTATCTCAACTGTTTCGTTAACCTTAACTTTTCCTCTCTCGACCCGGCCTGTGACAACTGTTCCTCGGCCCTTGATTGAAAAAACGTCCTCAACTGCCATCATAAAGGGCTTATCAACGTCACGTGCAGGTGTTGGAATGTAGCTATCAACCGTATCCATAAGTTGCATAACTTGTTTTTCTGCTTCGGCATCGCCTTCCAGTGCCTTCAGAGCGGACCCTCGAATAATTGGCACTTCATTACCTGGATATTGGTACTTGGTTAAAAGCTCCCTTACTTCCATCTCGACAAGATCCAAAAGCTCTGCGTCCTGCACCATGTCAACTTTATTAAGAAATACAACAATTACCGGAACTCCTACCTGGTGCGCTAAGAGAATATGCTCCCGTGTCTGTGGCATTGGGCCGTCTGGCGCCGAAACTACCAAAATTGCACCATCCATTTGTGCAGCACCTGTAATCATGTTCTTAATGTAATCTGCATGTCCTGGAGCGTCAATGTGCGCGTAGTGGCGCTTTTCGGTCTCGTATTCAATGTGGGTGATATTAATCGTAACACCGCGTGCTTTTTCTTCTGGAGCATTGTCAATATCTTCGTATTTTTTTGCTTGCGCCATACCCTTTTTGGAAAGGACGGTCGCGATTGCTGCTGTAAGAGTTGTCTTACCATGGTCTACGTGGCCAATGGTGCCGATATTTACATGTGGTTTTGTTCGTACAAATTTCTTAACGTCTGCCATGATATTAAAAAAATCACCCTACAACTTGTAAGGTTAACGCCATAATACACTATTTACTAAAATCAGTCAAGGGTCAAATTAAAAACAGAACTCGTCATCTTCCATAGCTACTGACCTTTTCCGGACAGTAATTGTTCGATTGGGTAACCATTGATAGAAATCTGAACACCTGTTACAGATGGAAACTGTAACGCAGTTTCTTGAAGTTGCGCTATAAGCCGTGGGTCATCACAAACTCCAGACATGGCTTGCGTTCCTTTCAGTTTAACAATCGCAGTACCGCCTTTGCCTACCTCTGCGCTCTCAAGTGTGATATCTGATTGGTAGAGCGGATTATAGAGACGAGACTCGCCATAGTACTGCTCGCGCATTGTAAGAAGCACTTGGTATGCTGCGGTAAGCGGCATGGTCGAAGGCGCAATATCTTTGTTGACTGCAATAATACTGTCTCCGCAGCCAATACGCTTCCCCGACTGGCCATTGTCGTTAAGCTTCACAAAAAAAAGTTTTACTTTGCTGACTGTTGCTTGAGACGGCTGCGTCGCCGTCACCGAAGGAAACTTTGATGCTGTTTGCGTGGGCAAAGGCATTGTACCAGAAATCTTGGTTTGATTTCTCTCTTTAAACGAATTGTACACAGAAACGCCGATGACAATCGCCAAGATAACCGTTATGATACCCAAAATAAACCGCTGCACCATAAAAGTAGGGCGGATTATACACCCAAAGCAATCCTTTTGCAATTTGTTATAATTGGGCAGATGAGTATTGCTGTTTTAGGCGGAAGTTTTGATCCGCCGCACATCGGCCATTACTTTGTTATTGAGCAAATCAGAGAGATTCGAAAAAATATTAACCAGATTCTTCTTATGCCAGCGTACGAGCATCAGTGGAAACCGATTCAAGCGTCAGCAGAACATCGGTTCAACATGCTGCATTATTTAGAAAGTGAAAAAGTTACGATTTCGGATATGGAGATGCAGCGAAGAGGTGGAAAATATACAATAGATACTCTTTTGGAACTTAAAAGACTTCAGCCAAACGATACATTTTATTTTATTGTCGGGTCTGATATTTTGTCCGAATGGGAACGGTGGGAAAAAACCGAACAACTGCTTAGTCTTGCAACGTTTCTCGTTTTCCCCAGGGATCCGCACCGCTTGCCAGAAACTATTCCACAAGGGTTTGAAGTCGTTGCAGACAAAAACCTGATCACAACGAACATCTCTTCAACGATAATTCGAGAGAGGGTGAAGAAGGGTAAGTCGATAACGCATCTCGTACCAATTGGGGTTGAACAGTATATAATGGAGCATAATTTGTACAGATGAAAATAGACGCGAAAAAAGAAATAGAGCAGATCATTTATTTCCTGAAAAAAACGTTCGCAGAACAAGGTGTTCAAAAAGCAGTTATTGGTATTTCGGGAGGCATTGACTCAACAACCTCACTTTTTCTTTTATCCCGCGCACTGCCAAAAGAACATATTTTCCCTATACATTTATATTATTATAAACCTGACAAAAAAGAAATTAAAGAATTTGTAAGATATACAGGTATACCTGACGTAAATCTGAAAATGATCTCTATTAAAAGCGCTGTCGATACGGTTTCAAATGAATTAGGAATTAGGAATAACGAATTAGGAAACAATAATACTCGGCTGGGTAACATTATGGCTCGAATGAGGATGATTTTTTTGTACGATTTTGCCAAAAAAGAAAATGCGCTTGTGGTTGGAACAGAGAATAAATCCGAACATTATTTAGCCTACTTTACCCGTTTTGGCGACGAGGCATCGGACATTGAACCGATTCGCCACTTGTACAAAATCCAAGTGTACAAACTTGCAAAGTATCTTGGTGTCCCCAAAAAAATTATTGAACAAAAACCAACTGCAGGGCTTTGGCAGAGGCAAACGGATGAGGGAGAATTTGGATTTACTTACCAAGAAGCAGACCAGGTGCTGTACTTGCATTTTGAAAAAAAAGTGAGTATTGATGAGCTTGCAAGGCGAGGCCTTGCAAACGCAGAGATAATTCTTGATTGGGTCAAACGCAACTCCTTCAAACACCACGTACCATATACATTATAATGCTCATCATATATACTGAATTTATGAGGAAGAAATCTGCGGAAAAGAGTTTACCTAGAAGACTGATTCGTGCACGGGCACACCACAAAATACTTTTTTCTCTAGTTGGCATTATTGGCGTTGTGCTTGTCTGGCGAGGCATCTGGACGCTTACCGACGCAACGCCGCTTCTCAATGACCCAATTGCTTCAATTGCTCTTGGCATTTTCCTTGTTATTCTTTCTGGCTTCTTTTTTAAGCTGACCTAAAAATACGAATACGCCCAGAAGGAGATGTTGGTAATTCCTTTTTGCTCTAGAAATTCTTTCTTTTTTAGATACGATTCTTTGTCCTCAAACCAAACCACATGCTTTTTTCCGCTTTGATCAATGTACTCAACTTTCATCTCTGCTGACGTACTATCTCGAACAGCTGAACAATCACTAAAGTTACAACCATCTACAAAACGCCGCTGCATTTGATTAAGACTAAGGCTTGTTGCAAGACCTACCGATTCATTCTGGTCATCAACTATCCAATCATACCCAAACATCCCAAACACAACGCCCAGTTTTTCTTTTGGCACGAGATTTAAAAAGTCTGTTACCATTGTCTGGAAATCATACCCATACGTTTCCTTACCACTGAACGGAAAGTTTGGGCCAGGATTTCCATTTGCTTTATGAAAATCATATGCCATTAAAAGAATGTGGTCGGTATAATTTCGAAGCTCAACAACATCGTAGGGTCGAATTTTGGAAAATGTATCTCCATACAAAAGTACATTAAATTGCAGATTTTCTTTTTTTGCTTTATCGTAAAAAAGTTTCGTAAAGGTAGTAATCTGTTTTGTTATTGATTCGAATGGAAGGCTCGATACTTCTAAATCAAGCGCAATTCCTTCAAAACTATACTGTTTTGCTAATGTGGTTGTTTGGTTAATAATCTCTTCCTGCACTTTAGGATTTTTAAGAACCGCAAAATTGTTTTCCTGATCAATCATTCTCACAACAAGAAGCGTTTCTTTTTCTTTTGGAATCGTACTTGCAAATTGTGCAAGTTTTTTGTATCCAATTTCTTGCGTATTAACTCCCGTTTCATCTACCGCAATGCCAAAATAAAAAACCTGATCAAACTCATCAGCATTTGTAGTTCTTGTAAAACTCCAATACGGCACAAAAATTGCTGATGTTGCTTTTTGAACTGGTGATTGCGAAGGTGTAGGAATATCTGTTGCGCTCGGTTGTAATGGAAGAGATTGATTTGCTTTTAATCCAAAATAGAAAACTATTCCAAAAGCAAGCACAAGAAGAGCAATATATTTCATTTCGTGACAACAAGAAAGTTTTCCTCTTTTGGCCGTTTTGCGTACGAGCGCAAGATGCGCTTTATATCTTTTAGTTGGGTTTTATGGCAATACATTGCCGCAACCTTTGTTTCCCATACATCCGAAACATCAATTGTTTTGTCAACGTCTGATCTATCGTACCCTGGCGGAAAGTAGATAAAGTAATTTTGCCCTACCATGTATTGGTACTCTTTAAGCAAACAATGCTGCCACATCTCTTTGATAAATAAGAGCTTGTAAAACAAAAACGAGGCAACCATCGAAACCGTAATATGGTCTATGTGTCCGGAGATGCCTTTTGGTTCAAATGTGAGAATGATTTCCGGTTTGAGCTGCAGTAACTTTCTTTTGATCTTTGCCGTAAGCTTATGGTAGAGGTTATTACAAAGCGTTCCGTCTTCAAATCCCAAAAAGTAAACACCCTTCACACCGAGTACTTTTGCTGATTGACGGAGTTCATCTGCCCGTATCTCTCCTAATTTTTTTATTTTTGCTTTGTCATTTTGATTTTTAATTTCTAATTTTTTATTTTGTAATCCTGCTTCTCCTTTTGTCGCACAAAGGATGTATACATCATTTTCTTTAGCCAGCTTGGCAATCGTTCCTGCCGGCCCAAACGCCTCATCATCCGGATGGGCAAAAATACAAACAATCGTTTTCATGGTTTTTGCATTTTACCATATTTCTTTGTTAGAGTTTTGTAGCTCCATGGTATGATTGTTCTATGGCATACGTTTTAGTCTTTGTTGAACTTATACTCCTCTTTTTCCTCTCAATTCTTCTCACGCGCGAACTATCAAAAATGCTCTATCGCATTACGAAAAACAAAAAGCTGACAATTACCATTTTGGCCATTCTCTTTTTTCCAGGAGTAGTGGTGCATGAACTCGCGCACCTTATTGTCGCAAATTTATTGTTGGTGAAAACTGGCGAGATTGAGTTTTTACCGGTAATGAACGGAAACGAAGTAAAACTTGGCAGCGTTGCGATTGCCAAAACCGATCCTATCCGCCGCTTTTTCATTGGCGCTGCGCCAATTATTGCTGGTATTATGCTGATTGCGGGATCGTTTCTTGTTTTGGAAATGCAAATCGTGAACACATTGTGGAAGCAAATCCTCTTTGGCTATATCCTCTTTGTCATCGGTAATACGATGTATTCAAGCAGAAAAGATATGGAAGGAGCCCTCGAACTTTTTGCAACCATCGGTATAATTCTTTTAATAGGTTTTCTTATGGGTATTAGTTTCTCTCCGCCGGCAATTACTCTCAATATCGATATTAGTGAGCAAATCAAAAATCTCAATCTATTTCTCTTATTGCCAATTGGAATTGATATTGCGGTTATTAGCTGCTCACTGATTACTCGACGGGTTTTGATGTAGTGGTTTCTCTTCAAGAAGCATCCAGTCACGAAGCTGATTTAGGTGAAGACTATGAAGAAGCTCTACGTCCCTTGCATTGTAATTAATAACAATTAATAATGCATGATTTTTTATCGTTCGAACTTGATGCCATGTGTTTGGGTATACCATTGTAAATACCCCTTCAGACAACGGCTCAACCTTAAGCCCATCATCGTCTCCAAGCAGAAGAACAGCCTTACCTCTTACCAAATAATACGCCTCTCTTCCTTCATAATGCTCGTGGCGGTGTCTTGAACTTTGACCACCAGGAGTCATCGCCGAGACATGTATTTTATCCTCCCCCGTTGGCCCGCCAAATTGCTCCACAAAATAATACGTATCAGGTGCTTTTACGCCTGGATATATGTGTCGTGCTGGTTCTGCACGGAATTGCAGTACATCAGACCATAGTATTCCTTGTCTAAATATATCCTGAACATCTTGCTGCCAGTTAGGACCAAAAATTGTTTCCCAATAAATAGAAGTTAATTGAGGCTCTCGTGGACGAATAATACCAGCATCCCCTTCATCATCATGGTTAACAGGAGCTTTCCTCCCTGCCTCTCGTATATCTCCCATATAAAATGTTTAGGCAGAAACTCGACCAGTAAATGTTGATTTTGCAAGCAATTGTTCTTGGATGTTTTTGGGCACTTCTTCGTAGTGGGACGGCTCCATGTAGTAGCTGGCTCGCCCTTGCGTCATGCTGCGCAAAGTGGTTGCGTAGCCGGAAAGTTCGGCGAGCGGCACCATGGCCAAAATAATGGTTGCTTTGTGTCGTTCTTCTGTTCCCAAAATCTGCGCCCGTTTTGCAGACAAATCGCCAATGACGTCTCCCATAAATTCAGAAGGAGTCGTAACCTCCACCTTCATGATTGGTTCAAGAAGGGTAAGATTTGCTTTTTTTGTAGCAGCCTGGAGCGCTTGCGATGCTGCAATTTTGAAAGCAATTTCAGAGGAGTCAACATCGTGGTAGGACCCATCGTAACAGGTAACCGTCATGTCAACCAATGGGTAGCCAAGCAGAATACCATTTTCCATAGTATCAACTACACCCTTTTCAACTGCCTTGACAAATTCTGCCGGAATTGCACCACCTTTAATTGCATCAACAAATTCATATCCCTCGCCCCGTGGCTTTGGCTCAACGCGCAAAAAACAGTGCCCGTACTGGCCTCGTCCTCCGGATTGGCGAATGTATTTTCCCTCTGCTTGCGCTTTTTGGTTAATTGTTTCTTTGTACGCAACCTGCGGCGCGCCAACGTTTGCATCAACGCCAAAGTCGCTTTTCATCTGGTGCACCTTTACCTCAAGCTGCAATTCGCCAACACCGGAAATAATCGTCTGCCCTGTCTCGTGGTTTGTCTTAACCTGGAAGGTTGGATCTTCTTCCATAAGCCGTTTTAATGCATACCCAAGTTTTTCTTGGTCGGATTTTGTCTTTGGCTCAATTGCCAAGGAAATAACCGGTTCTGGGAAGGAAATTTTCTCAAGAACTATCGGCTTTGCCTGGTCGCAAAGCGTATCTCCTGTGCCCGTATCCTTAAGCCCAACAATTGCGACAATTTCTCCAGCTTCTGCAACTTTTATTTCTTCACGCTGATTGGAGTGCATTAAAAGAAGTCTACCAACACGCTCCTGTATATTTTTGGTACTGTTGTATACATAAGATCCGGCTGAAATTTTCCCCGAGTACACGCGAAAGTAGGTAAGCTTTCCAACATGCGGGTCGTTTTGAATCTTAAATGCAAGGCCACTCAAAGATTCTTCTGGTGTCAGCTGCCGAACTTCCTCTTGCCCTGTTTTTGGATGAATACCTTTTGTTTCCTTAAGATCGGGCGGGGATGGAAGGTAGTCAACAACTGCATCGAGGAGGGGTTGCACTCCCTTATTGCGAAGTGATGATCCGGCGTAAATTGGCACGAGTTTGTAGGCAATGACAGCCCGGCGAAGCGCTGCCTTTAATTCTTCAACTGAAATTTCTTGATTGTTAAGATACTTTTCGATGAGCTTGTCATCAGTTTCGGCAATCTTTTCGACAAGTTTGTGTCTATACTCCTCAACCTGCGTTTTCATGTCTGCTGGAATTTCGTCTGATACGTCGTACTTTGCGCCAAGCTCGTCTGAACCCCACACGTATGCTTTTCTATTGAGAAGATCAACAACACCCTTAAACGATGCTTCAAACCCAATGGGCAACACCATAATTGCCGTGTTTGCGCCTAAGCGATCTTCGATGCTTTTAATCGTTGCCAAAAAGTCTGCGCCTAATTTATCCATTTTGTTAATAAAACAAATACGCGGCACTTTGTACTTGTCTGCCTGGCGCCACACTGTCTCGGATTGTGACTGTACGCCCTCCTCGGCATCCAAAACCGTGATGCCTCCGTCCAAAACTCGAAGCGAACGCTCAACCTCTGCGGTAAAATCTACGTGGCCTGGGGTATCAATAATGTTAATTCTGTAGGGGTCGTCTTTCCCAGTATCTTTGTCTTTTGTGTGGATCCAGAATGCGGTGGTTGCAGCAGACACAATCGTAATGCCGCGCTTTCGTTCTTCTTCCATCCAGTCCATAACCGTTGTGCCTTCGTCAATGTCACCAATCTTGTAGGTTCTGCCGGTGTAAAAGAGGATACGCTCGGTTGTCGTGGTTTTCCCAGCATCAATATGGGCAATAATGCCAATGTTTCTGATGTGATCGAGTGGTACTTTTCGGGTTTGTGTTGTTGCAACTACCATATACAAAAAATCAAAACTCAAAAGGTAAAACTCAAAATTACAGCTAAAAACTAAAAACTTGTGGGTAAATTTCTGTAGCTTTGCGCTTTTCGCTTTGAGCTTTGAGATCGTGTTAAGTATACCATATTTTCTTTACAGATAAAAGAGGTGTATAATACGTTTTATGCCATATATTAAGAATGAACAACGTCCGCAAATTGATAGTTTACTTGAGCCGCTTATTAGCCATCTAAAGAAATTGCCTACCGAAGAGCAAGACGGCTCGCTCAACTACATTGTCACAAAAATCATTAAGCAGCTGTATCCGCAAAAATATTTCCATTACAACCGCGCGCTTGGCGTCCTGACTGCAATTACGCACGAGCTCTATCGCAGAGTTGTCGGCCCGTACGAAGATACAAAAATAAAAGAAAACGGCGACGTTTAGATGCGCTAATCACGCCCTCGCAACTAAAAGTGGAATAAAGAATATACGGATTTGATGGCCGACTGGTTTTCCAAAACCCTGTAATCCTTACGTGTCTAGCTATTCCACACCAGGGGTGTACATCGTAGACACCTCGGGTTTTTTTATAACGTTATCTCGAATACCTCCCAAGGGCTTTTTGTGAGATCGGAGTATCGAATCCATTTTGGCGTCACTTTGAAATAGGAAATACCTTCTTTCTTCTCCCACTTCTTTGCCCTTGGATTTTGGCGAAAGTAGGTTCGTTTATATTTTCCCTGATCACTACCCTTTAACTCAAATGCTTGTCCTTCATACTGCACAGTGACATCCTCATCCCAACCAATAACAAGTGACACGTTATTGTTATATTGTATATTTCTGTATTTTCGTGAATCTATGAATGTATCAAAAATAATTTCAAGATCATCCGTTATGCCATACTCAAGTACGGCAGCTTCTGGATTATTTTCTTTATTTGCGGTTGCGAGAACCATAATGTTATGCTTCTTTAGAAAATTAAGAATCTGATTTTTCCTATCCATGGTGCAATCCTAGCAGAAAGGCTTGACAAAACCAAGCAAAACTTGACAAAATAGCTTTTATGATAAAATTAGCGTTGTTTACAATTTTTGTTGCGTTTGGGGTCTTAGGGGCAGTCGTTGTCGTAAACACCCAACAAGCGCCGCAAAAGGCAGTATCGCCAACACCGGCAGTAATCATTACGCCAGTGGTAACTCCGCAGCTTTCACCAGATGAAGAACTCGTTATGAAAGAAACAATTGCAACACAAGAAGCAACCATTAAAACAAGCAAAGGCGATATTACACTCACCCTCTACCCCGACGTTGCGCCAAAAACTGTGGCAAACTTTATTAAAAAAGCCGAGAGTGGATTTTATGATGATTTAACATTCCATCGCGTTGAAGATTGGGTGGTGCAAGGCGGCGATCCAAAAGGCAATGGCACGGGAGGCGGCGATATGGCAACGGAGCTGAACAACAAACCGTTTATTGTCGGTTCATTAGGCGTCGCGCGAGGACAAGATATAAAAATTTCCAATGACGCGCAGTTTTTTATTACCAAAAAGGAAGCTTCCTGGCTCAATGGTCAATACACTAATTTTGGTATAGTGAAGAAAGGCATAGACGTGGTGGATACAATCGAAATCAGCGACAAAATCTTAGGGATTACGGTTAAGTAGAGTTCTCAAAAATCGTTTACCAACGGAAGTGAGAAAATGCCCTATTGGCTTCTGCCATTCGATGCACGGTGTCGCGCTTTTTAATAGCTGCTCCCTGGTTTTGACTTGCATCCAAGAACTCTGCAGATAATTTCTCGGCAAACGTGTGATATTCTTTGCTTGAACGATCCCGTGCGGCTTGAATAATCCATCGAATTGCCAAAGATACTCGTCTGTCTGCACGGACTTCTTGTGGCACCTGGTACGACGCACCGCCCACACGCCGCGCCTTCACCTCTGTTTTTGGTCCAACGTTTTGCACAGCTTTTTCAAAAACCTCCAAAGGTTTTTGCTGTTTTTGATCTAAAATAGCAAAGGCACCGTAAAAAACGCTCTGCGCAGCTGATTTTTTCCCGTCTCGCATGAGTCGGTTAATAAACTTTGTAACCAAACGGTTATTGTAAACCTTATCTAAAGCAACAATTCGTGCCGATACTTTCTTGTGTCTCATATTTGAAACTAAACGCTAGGTTGAGCCTCTGCCGATTTGGGAGTTGCACCAGTTATTACCCGCGCGCCTTTTTCTCCTTTCTTCGTGCCATATTTGCTTCGAGAAGTACGCCTGGACTCTACGCCCATTAAATCAAACTTTCCCCGTACAATGTGGTATTTTACACCGGGAAGATCTTTCACCCTACCGCCGCGGACCAAAACAATACCGTGCTCTGCAAGCGAGTGACCAATACCTTGGATGTATGCGGTGACTTCAGTCCGATTGGAAAGCTTAACCCGAGCAACTTTTCGAAGGGCTGAGTTTGGTTTTCTTGGGGTCATTGTCTTAACCAAAGTAACAACTCCACGCTTTTGTGGTGAGAGATGTGTTTTATAGCTTCTCTCACGCGCATTATATATACGACGCAAACCAGTTGACCTACTTTTCTTGATTTTTTTCTTTCTTCCTCTTTTTGCAAGTTGTGACAAAGTCGGCATAATAGAAAAATTAAATATTAAACAGCAAAAAGCAAAAATAATTTTTGAATTTTAATTTTTGAATTTTGCATTTGGTATTATACCTCATTTTGGGGCTTTCCTTCAACAGGAATGAGGCGGCCAATAATAACATTCTCCTTAAGCCCAATGAGCTTATCTTCTTTTCCTTCAAGCGCTGCTTCGGTAAGCACCTTTGTCGTTTCCTGGAACGATGCTGCCGAAAGCCACGAGTCAGAAAAGAGGGCTGCTTTTGTGATACCCAATATAATTCGCCGTCCTGTTGCAGGCTCTGCGCCTTGAGCAAGCATTTCGGCGTTAATCTCCTCAAATTTTGGCTTTGTAATAAAGTCTCCTGGGATAAAGGAAGTGTTACCAACTGTTTCTACAATGACCTTGTCAGACATCTTCCGAACAATCACCTCGAAGTGTTTGTCGTTAATTGCGATACCCTGCGATTCGTACACGCGCTGCGCTTCGGAGATAATATAGCTTTGCGCAAACGGAAGTCCTCTAACTTTAAGAAGCTCTTTTGGATCCAGATACCCTCTGGCAAATGCTGTACCAGCAATAATTTCGTCTCCATCGGCAACCAAAAGCTCTGACGCCAGTGGCACAAAGTACTCCCGCTCTTCAACCGGCTTAATTCTGGCGTTTCGTACGCTAACAACGTAGCCATCATCTGTTTGTTCCACACCGACTCTACCGGTAATTTCAGAGATTGGCGAGAAGTTCTTGGGTGTTCGCATCTCAAAAAGCTCTTCGACCCTAGGCAATCCTTGCGTCACATCGGACATAACAACGCCTCCAAAGTGCCTGACACGCATTGTCAGTTGTGTGCCAGGCTCCCCAATAGATTGCGCTGCAACAACACCAATTGGAACGCCAAGGTCCACCTTGCGTCTAGTTGAAAAATCCCATCCGTAGCACTTTGTGCAAAGCCCATACTTGAGTTTGCAAAAAAGAGGAGAACGAACTGTCGTCTCGCTTATCCCGCTTTTACCAATCTCAAGGGCTTTTTCAGGGGTAATTTCCGCTCCCTCATTCACAATCGTCTTTCGCGTCTTTTTGGACACAATTTTATGTGCTGATGTCCTACCAACAAGTCGGGAAGTAAACGGTGTCAATCTCTCATCTGCTGCGCTAATGACAATACCCTCTGTTGTTCCACAATCTTGCTCGACAATAATCACGTCGTGCGAAACATCAACAAGTCGTCTTGTCAGGTAGCCTGCGTTTGCGGTTTTTAACGCCGAATCGGTAAGCCCTTTTCGAGAACCGCGAGCCGATGCAACGTATTCAAAAATAGATAATCCTTCTCTAAAATTTGATTTAATCGGTAGCTCAACAATTTTACCAAGTGGGTCAAGTATAAGCCCTCGCATCGCAGAAAGTTGCTTTAACTGATCTTTTCCTGCCCTAACTCCTTCGGAGTCAATAAGCATCCTTATGACATTAACAACTTTTAGATTATTCCATGTCATATCTGCAATCGTATCTGTCGTCTTAAGCCACACATCGTTTGTCAACCGTTTTCGCTCTTCGGTAGTAATAAGCCCCTGCTGGTATTCGTCTTCGATTTCCGATACCTTCTTCTCCGCTTCCTCAATAAGATGATCCTTCTCTGCTACCATCTCATTGTCAAAAACTGAAACAGAAACGCCCGAAATAGTTGCTGCATAAAACCCAAGATTTTTGATATCGTCAATTAACGTTGCAACTTCCGAATCGCTACACTTTGCAAGTGCTTGGGTAACGAGCCGGTTAATTCCAGATGCTTTCACCGCCTCGTTAACAAATCCAAGCGATTTTGGCAAGCGCTCGTTGAAGATGATCCGGCCTATGGTAGTTTCTACTATCTCTTTCTTCTCACCGTTGTCAATGCGAACCTTTATAGGGGAACGAAGCGCAACTTTATTAAGCAAGTAGGCAAGCATTGCTTCTCCTGTGTCCTTAAACGTAGAAACCTCATCTTTGCGCAACCGCTCGTCAATAGTAGTAAGGAAAAACACCCCAACAGCCATTTCTCGGTTTGGAAGTGTGATTGGACTTCCGTCTGCTGGTTTAAGCAAGTTGTGGCTTGGCAACATAAGATTTATTGCTTCTGACTGCGCTTCTTTTGAAAGGGGAATATGTACCGCCATCTGGTCGCCGTCAAAGTCTGCGTTATAACCGGCACAGACACAAGGGTGTAATTGAATCGCTGCTCCCTCAATAAGTACCGGATAAAATGCTTGAATGCCAAGTTTGTGAAGTGTTGGGGCACGGTTTAAAAGCACTGGATGATTTTTAGTAATCTCTTCAAGAATATCAAATACCTGTGGCGGCCTTTTCTCAATGTATCGCTTTGCGCTTTTGATGTTGGGCGCTAAATTACGAACAATAACTTCGCGAAGGACAAATGGCTTAAACATCTCCAGAGCCATTTCTTTTGGCAACCCGCACTGCGTAAGGTTAAGCTGCGGTCCAACAACAATAACTGATCGTCCGGAGTAATCAACACGTTTTCCAAGCAAATTCTGCCTGAAGCGTCCCTGCTTTCCACGAAGCATGTCAGACAACGATCTTAGCGGAGAAGCTACAACTTGGCTTCGCTGCGAAATATCAATAAGCGAATCTACCGATTCCTGGAGCATTCTCTTTTCGTTGCGAAGGATAATTTCCGGTGCGCCAAGGGAAATAAGGTGTCGCAAGCGATTGTTTCTGTTAATAATTCTGCGGTACAAATCATTAAGATCCGATGTGGCAAAACGGCCTCCTACAAGCTGTACCATTGGACGAAGATCCGGTGGAATAACCGGTAGAACCGTCATCACAATTGAAGCTGGTACAACGCCAGCTTTTCGCATCGATTCGATAAGACGCAAACGCTTTACCACTTTAAGGTATTTTGCTCCAGTTGCTTTTTCCGCTTCCTTTCGAAGTGCAACAATCAATCTCCCAAGATCAAGGTTTAGCAATAATTCCAGTATTGCTAAAGCACCAGTTTTAATAGCAAAAAAAACTGGAATATCGTATTCAAGAAATTTAAAATATTCATCTTCAGACAGAACGCTTCCTTGCCTAAGCCCCTTGAGAAGTCGTGAGAATGCATCCGAAATTTCATCAAGCTTCTTGGATTCTTCTTCAAACTGCTTGGTAAGGCTTGCTAATTTTTGCCGTCGTGCAAACTCAAGCTCCTCGGCGGCAAAAGCTTTTTGTTCGGTCGCTGCTTTTTGTGATTTTGTTTCCTTCTTTTTTTCTGTAATATCTTTGTCAACATCTTCCTGCTGTGCTTCTATATCTTTTTTGAGTGCGTCACGTCTTTTTTCGATATTCTTTACGAAAACTTGCATAGCTTGTTCTTTTTTCTTCTCATCAACACTAATGACAAGATGCGATGCGTAGTAGATAACCGACTCAAGGCTTTTTTGCGGGATATCTAAGACCAGCGAAACAGGAGAGGAAGGTCCTTTAAAAAACCAAACGTGCGCAACGGGGGAGGCAAGAGTAATGTGCCCCATTCGCTCGCGGCGAACTCTTGAGAGTGTCACTTCAACACCGCATTTATCGCAAATAATGCCTCGATAGCGGATACGTTTGTATTTTCCACAGTAACATTCCCAGTCTTTTGTCGGACCAAAAATTCGCTCATCAAAAAGCCCGTCTTTTTCGGGGCGAAGGGTCCGATAGTTAATCGTTTCTGGCTTTGTTACCTCGCCATACGACCAGTTGATAATGTCGTCTTTGTTGGCTAGAAGCAACTTAAGCGATATAAAGTCTATAATTGTTTGATCTTTTTGTCGTTTTCCTTGCATATTGTTTTTACTTACTCCGAAGTAGTCGCTTCCGAAGCAGATGTTCCCGTTTCCTGCGCTACAACATCTCCCCCAAGCTCGTGCTGTAACTGCTTTGCTTGTTCTTCTGTTTTTTCCTCTGCTTTTGCCGCAGCTAGTGTTTCGCCTTCTATTTTGTCCGCCTCGCTTTTTTCGACCGTTGCGCCAAGCATCTGGACATTAAGCGACAAAGCTTGCAGTTCTTTAATCAAAACCTTAAAGGATTCCGGTACCTTTGGAGTCGGAATATCAATACCTTTGACAATAGCTTCAAAGGCCTTTGCTCGTCCGACAATATCGTCGGATTTGATGGTAAGCATCTCCTGCAGGATATAGCGCGCTCGGTGCGCCTCAAGCGCCCACACTTCCATTTCCCCTAGACGCTGGCCGCCCATCTGCGCTTTTCCTCCAAGCGGCTGCTGTGTAACAAGCGAATATGGACCGGTAGATCTGGCGTGTGTCTTGTCCTCTACCATATGAATAAGCTTCATAATATAGGCGATACCAACAACCACCGGATTTTCGTACTTTTGTCCTGTTCGGCCATCGTAAAGGTCAAGCTTTCCGCCTGTTGGCAGGTCTGCTTTCTTGAGCAAATCAACTATTCTATCCTCGCTCACATTTTCAAACACAGGCACGGCTACCTTTATCCCAAGCTTCTTTGCCGCAAGCCCAAGATGCGCTTCTAAAAGCTGTCCTAAGTTCATACGGGCAAGAACGCTAATTGGCGAAATCACAATATCAACCGCTGTACCATCGCTAAGGTAGGGCATATCTGCTTTTGGCAAAATCTTTGATATGACACCCTTATTTCCATGTCTCCCTGCTAATTTATCACCTACAACTACGTGCCGAAACTGCGCAACCTCGATAAGTATTTTGCGGATTGTTCCAGGTTCGAGCTCGTCGCCATCTTTTCGGTCGAGAATTTGTACGCTAATAACTGTTCCCCGCTCGCCGTGCGGAATACGAAGGCTTGTGTCACGCACCTCTCGCGCTTGCTCGCCAAAGATAGCGCGCAGGAGTCGCTCTTCGGCAGTTAGTTCCGTTTCTCCTTTGGGAGCAATTTTGCCAACAAGAATGTCTCCAGGACCCACCTCGCTGCCTATTACGACAATGCCTTCTTCGTCTAAGTTAGCTAAATCTTCCTCCGAAACATTTGGAATATCTCGTGTTGTCTCTTCAGGACCAAGTTTTGTTTCTACAACTGAAGCTTCGTATTTTTCTATATGAATTGATGAAAGTACGTCTTCGTTAACAAGTTTATCAGAAATAACAATAGCGTCTTCGTAGCCAAGACCATCAAGCGAAGCATACGCGATAAGAAGATTTTGTCCAAGCGCCAATTCACCTTTATCTGCAGCCGGACCATCAATGAGAATATCGCCCTTTTTGACCCTGTCCCCTGTAGCTACACGAACTGTTTGCGTGTAGGATGTTGCTTGCGATGTTCGGCGAAACGCGTCAATAGCAAAGCTTGCTTTCTGATCACCTTTTCCCGTAACAACAAGTTTTGTACCGTCTGCTGCAGTAACTTTTCCGTCAAACGGGGCGCATACAACTCGCCCCATCACCTGTGCTATCATTTCCTCCATGCCAGTACCAACAATTGGTGCTTCAGGCTTAACCAATGGTACGGCCTGACACTGCATGTGCGTTCCCATAAGAGCCCTGTTTGCCTCGTCATGCGCGATAAAAGGAATAAGAGATGCAGATGTACCAACTACTTGACGTGGAATGACATCAACAAAGTCAATTTTTTCTTTCTCAACTTCAATAAATTCTCCTTTGTAACGCGCCGGCACGCGATCGTGGGCAATAACTCCATGCGCGTCAAGGGCCATTGCATGCGTAATGTAGTGCTCCTGCTCGTCGTCTGCAGCAAGGTAGACAATCTCGTCCGTTGCAAAAACTTTGGTTTTTTGCCCATGTTTCTCTTTTACCACTTTCCTGTAAGGCGCTTCTAGAAACCCATACTCATTAACTCGCGAGTAAATAGCCATGTAAGTCACAAGCCCAATATTTGGCCCTTCGGGAGACCTAATTGGGCAAATCCTGCTGTACTGCGAGCTATTAATATCGCGGATAGAAAAAGATGCACGCTCCCGTGAAATCCCCCCTGTTCCCATAACGGTAAGCCTATTGAGATTGTCAATTTCTGATAGAGGGTTTGTCTGGTCGAGAATCGTTGATAACTGCGATGTTCTAAAGAATTCGTTGATTGATGCCATAATAGGCCTGGCATTGATAAGCCCTGCAACCGAAACTGGTGTATCAGGCTGAATAAGACTCATGCGCTCTTTTATACTTCGCTCAAGGCGAAGGATGCCAACACGAAAGGCAGTTGAGGCAACAAGCTCTCCTACGCGGCGGACGCGCCTGTTTGTCAAACTATCAATGTCGTCAATTACACCCTGACCACGGCTTAGTAAAATAAGGTAGCTTATTGTGCCAAGAATATCTTCCCGTGTGAGCACTTGTGTGTCAGATGGGGAAAAGGCAGCAACTTTTGCAAGTTTTCTATTGATTTTATACCGTCCGACTCTTCCTAGATCGTAGCGCCGGTTATTAAAAAAAAGTCCAAGAAAATTTTCGCGGATTTTTTCAAGTACAATAGGCTCTCCCGGGTGCATTTTTCGAAAAATTTCAATGAGGGATTCTGTTTCACTATGTGCTTCATCTTTCATGATGGTATTTTTTATATATGATACTTCCTCATTCTCCTCTATTTCGCTAAATTTTGACTTGATCTCCTCGTCTGATGCAATGCCGATTGCGCGTAAAAATGTGGAGGCGAGGAATTTTCGGCGGCGGTCAATTTTAACCGTTATGGTTTCATGCCGTGTCGTTGCAAACTCAAGCCATGAGCCGTGAATTGGCCTAATTTCTGCCGTGTAGAGCGTGCGGCCTGTCACTGAATCTTGCATCGCAGTAAAGAAAACCCCGGGAGACCTAACGAGCTGGTTAACAACAGCCCGCTCAATGCCGCTGATAATAAACGTTCCGCGCTGCGTCATTTGCGGAATGTCTCCTAAGAAAACTTCCTGGCTTACGGATTTATTTGTTTTTTTATTAAGGAGAGTTGCTTTCACGTAAAGTGGTGAATCGTAGGTTATGCCTTTAACAATTGCGTTTTGCGGAGTAGTTGAAGGCTTGCCAAAGCGGTATTCAAAAAGTGTTAGATTCCAATTCTTTTCAGTGAAATCATCAATGGGAGAAATTTCCTTAAGTATTTCACCGATTGCCACTTCCGCAAACCACTTATATGACTCCTTTTGCACAGCAAGCAGGTCAAGCTGTGGGAGGGCAGAATATGATTTTCCCCAATTTTCTCGTGTGTGGTGCAAAGGTGTATGCTTTGGCATCTGAAAGTAACGGCTTAATGGCAGTAAAGCTAATTATACAACAATAAAAAAGAAAGGGTAAAAAAACCCTCTCATCTTTTTGCAAGACTAAGGTAGCTTGTTTATAGCACAGTGAACAAGCGCTGTCAAGACCTATAACAATTTTATTAAAATCCGAGTTTTTGTTTGACAAAGATAACGGTAAGTCTTCCTACATTTACTTCTCTATTGATAATCAAAAGCTTGCTGACAAAACTTCCCGGAACACCGTATGCCTTGTGCGCCCGTTCTGACTCAAGTGGCAAAACGTACTCATAGATGCGTTTGCTTGCCTCGTCAACATCTTTTGTAATTTTTTGAGCACCGACAACCCAAATGACGCGGGATGAACCATAGACGTACGCCGGAAGTTGGCTGCCGGTGTTTGAGGCGATGAGGAGCTTTCCATCCTCTGTCACAGCATGGACGCTGCCAACTGTCCACTCTGGCGCTGCACCAAGTCTTTGCATCTTAAGACTCTGTGTTTTTCGATCCATGCTATTGATTTTAATGCGAACCGAATCGTAATCGCTGGATTCGTTGATTGCTTTGGAAAGACCAATCGTATCAAGCGTTACTGACGTCATCGTCATAACTTCCGCGCCTTTTGGAATCATAGATACTACTTTTTGTTTCGCTTCTAAACCAGTCTTAACAGCAAACGAATCAATACCATTTTGTGTAAGCGAAGAAATTGTTTTTTTAATTGACTGATTACTTGCCAACTCATCCCATCTTTTCATATCTGAAAAGATAGCACAATTACTTTACTTTGTAAAGTAGTTACAAAAAAGAAAGTATTATGGTATACTGTATTTAATATGACCATGCAAGAAACACAATGTGTCAGCAAAGCAGTCAACATGCTTGGGAAAAAATGGACAATTCCTATTTTGTACCAGCTTTGCAGCAAAAAACGAAGGTTTGGTGAGTTGCAAAAAGCACTTACGGGCATTAGTCCAAAAACACTGTCTATTCGCCTTAAGGAATTAGAAAAAGGACGTATTGTGAAAAAGCGGGTTTTCCCTACTATGCCGCTGCACGTTGAGTATGCGCTCACTGCCCGCGGCAGATCGCTTAGGGACATTATCGCTAAAATCCACACTTGGGGAGAACGCCATAATTAAATTTTAAGGTATAACCTCAAAAAACATCTTTAGGGGAGGTTTTTTCGACGTATTTGTACTTGTACTTTTCTAACTCTTTCTTCACTTGCTCAGTTGAGTCATCCATAAAGACGCCAACCCCAACCACTTTTCCTTTAGTTTGTTCAATAAGTTTAATGGCCGCCTCTACGGACGCTCCCGTTTCAAGCCAATCGTCAATAATAACGATGCTTTCGTTTGGCAGAATAGCATCTTTATGCACTTCAAGTGTTTTTTCTTTCCCTGAATAATCTCTGAATGTCTCCTCGTGCGTATCATTTTGTAACGAACCTTTTTTCCTTATAGGAATAACTCCCGCCCCAAGCTTTATTGCAACTGCTGCTCCTAAGATAAAACCTCTGCCCTCGATACAGGCTACTTTATCTACTTTTTGCTCTTGAAAGAAAGAAGAAAGTTTATCCACTAATTCTGCAAAAGCGTTTGCATTTGCAAAAAGTGGCGTAATATCCGATGCGGTTCTCCCGGGACGGATAAATTGCTTAAAATCCACTCACCAATTGTAGCAAGAATTAGCCTCATTATTCAACGACGTGGCCGCGTTGCCAGATATGTAGTGAAAATATGTTATACTATACTGTGTATATGGAACTACCAGAACCAATAGAACCGCAACCCCAAGACCCTATAAATTTACTCAACGCGAGACGCGAGGAACATGCTGCAAAACTAAGATTGGCGAAACAAAGATTAATTGCTGCGGCGAAACGGCTCGAAGCAATTGGAGATCCCGACGCTGCAGAAGCTATCACAAGAGACCTCTTGTATGCTGCGCAAGCACAAGCAGATGGTGAATGGGGACAAGCGCTTCTTCAAGCGGGAATTGAACCAACAAAAATACTAGAGGTTTGGGATAAAAAGGATGACCTTAGCCGCCAAGAAGAATAGCCAATGAAACTTTGGTAAAATACCAAAGTATGCCATACAACAAATTAACCCCCCAGGAAGAAGAGGTGATTTTAGGCAAAGGGACAGAGACTCCTTTTACAGGAGAGTATGATGATTTTTATGAGGAAGGGGGTTTTATCTGCCGAAGATGTAATGCTCCCCTTTTTTCTGCAGAGAGTAAATTTGATGCAGGCTGTGGCTGGCCGAGCTTTGATGAGGAGTACCCAAATTCCTTAAAAAGATTACCGGAGGAAGATGGGATAAGGACAGAAATCCGGTGTGCTAACTGCGGGGCCCACCTGGGCCATGAATTTTTAGGTGAGCATCTGACTGATAAAAACACCAGGCATTGTGTCAATTCCCTCTCCATTAAATTTATCCCCAAAGGCCAAAAACTGCCTAAAGTACTTGAGGAATTAGGAAGAAAAATACCCCCCAAAAAAAACTCTAATCAAATCTTCTCAATATAGTAATCATACCTCGGTGAAGAGTTTGGATTATAATCTGGGGCTATTGACAAAATATATACATCAGCTGTATACTACAAATATATGCTTAGGACTCAAATATATATTCCAGAAACTCTACATGAAAGAGCTAAAAGTGTTGCCAGAAGTAAGAAACAAAGTTTGGCTAATTTATATCGTGGTTTTATAGCCAATGGTTTGAAGGCGTCTACTCCTGGCGGAGATTTAACTGCTCTAGCCAAACTAAATATCAAGGGTGGACCAAAAAATCTCTCCGGGGATATGGACAAATATCTTTATGGCAACAAAAAGTAAGTATTTTTCGACCCTTAAAGAAGCTTTTCTCCTAGAAGAAACAAAACCAGGCGAATCTACAGAATATATACTTGACGTGCTGGTAGATGCTGACGCTTTAGTTGCTCTAGTCAAAACTAATGAACCAAATCACAAAAGAGCGATTTCCATAAGCGAAGCTTTACAAAAAATGGGCTGTACTTGGTATATTTCCCCTTTCACCATAGGAGAAGTTATTACTGTTATCTCCCATAAAGTAAACCAAATTACTGCCAAAAAAGTTCTTAAAGAATTAAGAAGACAGAATCTTAATATATTAGTTTTAAAAGATGAATATCTCCACCTGGCTGATAATTGGTTTAATAAGCAAAATAAAAAAGGTACTTCTTATTTTGACTGCTACAATATGGCGCTTTTAGAAAGATATAAGAATCAACTTAATACTATCTTTAGCTTTGACAGCGTTTATAAAAGAAACGGCTTTAAACTAGCGGAAGAAATTATTTAGAATTTGCTTTTTCTTCAATACTATATACTTAATACTTGATATTATTTTCCCCACCTCCAAAAACTCTAAGACTTTTGTTACTCTTTTTTGTGGGTAATTTCCAGATTTGTTTTGTGATATGCTAAATTTATGGCAGAGGCTGGTTACAAATACCTGATCTCTTACAAACTTTCCCAAATAGCCTTTGATTTAGGCTGGGACTTTGTCCCTAAATATTATTCAAAAATAGAAGATTCCCGCCAGCGAGATCAAATCAAGCAGGCATTGCGCTCATACAAACAAAACATCGTTGAGGGCTCTTCTGAAAGAAGTTTATCCTCCAAACTTAAACTTTATGATGTAGCAAAAGCCTCCAGCATGGAAGCCCTGGAGGATTTTGAAGATATCCTCCGTCGGAAACAACTAAATCTTTGGGGTAAAGATGACCCTAGACTAAAAAAACTTCGCCAAACTTTTGAAGGTTATCTTTCTTACTCTAATCCTTCTCATCCATCTCCTATCCCCTTTCCTTCTGTTTTGGAAATCAAAGAAGTTTTAGGAGGATTAGGTGAAAAAGAGGGATTAGAAGCAGTAATAAATTATCTGATTGACCTGATAAAAAGAGGCGGGTATTTATTGGACAAACAAATTAATGCTATTGAAGAAAAACACCAAAAAGAAGGTGGGTACAATGAAAACTTACTTAAAAAAAGACTTGCTTACAAAAATCAAACCAGCAAATTTTAGTTATGGTGGTGAGCCCTTCAGTCCTGAGGACTTCAGGATCGAAGGATTTGTCGAACCAGACTTTTAGAAGAAAATTACCGGATTATTTTCGGATCAGCTGCCTGTAAGCATCATAGGCTTTTCTATTTTAAAACTACGTAAATAGTCTACGGACTCTTTGCAAAATCACCTTCTTGATCTTTGTATTCAACTTGCCGGCAGTATCCTTAATAATGGTCCCGTCAGCTGTAAATATTTTATCCGGTCTGGCAAAGCTTACAACCGGTAAACTTCCTTTAGAGAAGTCTGCTGATTCAATACGGATTGCGCTCTTAGAGGAGTAAGGCTTTGAAGTAATTTGGCATAAGATTAAATTATCAAATTCTCCTTTTGCTAAAACGAGCGCCGGACGGATTTTTTGACCTTTTAAATTAGAAAAGGGGAAGGTTACTAAAACCACACTACCTACTGCAAACTTTTCCATGCATCGTCCTCTTCCGGTTTATTCCAGTCAGTTCCAAGTGTTTTTTCTGACAATACTAAGGTATCCCTTACAGCATTACTTTTTATTGGTGAGGGAACAATTTTTATCTCACCTTTTTTGACTTGTAGCTCCACCTCATTACCCAAACCACTTTCTACAAGAAGCGGTTTGGGAATCCTAACTCCCCGTGAATTTCCAATAGAAATTAGTGTAGTGATCATACGTAATTACATTGTAACTACATGTAAAAATAATGTCAAGCTCCGGTCTTAGATCCTGTAAGCTGATTTATATTTAGCCTAAAATCTTAGACTGCAAAAATTATCCTTTAAAGTCAGGCATCGGAGGCACCTTAGGTGTACTTCTCATAACTTCCTGCGATTCTTGGCTAAAGAGGCCAATTCCTTGCCCCCATACATATACTCCGTGGTTCCTAACTTCCACCCTTGGGTCTTCGAGTCTGAAGGATGAGCACCCTCAGTGCTCAGATATTCGATTCCGAGATCGTCACTCAGATTCGAGGAACTCGAATGGGGTGGAATACGTTGACACCTGCGGATTTTAAGTATTTTTAGGTTCAACAAGGTAAGCAAATTTTACACTTCAGTTACACTCAGTGCAATTGGGACTTTTTGGGTAACTAGCTAATTTAAATTATTTTAGCTTCGCGTGGTATAATGTATGTATGGTAACAGCCAAGGAAATTGTGGACATGTACATTTCGTCTTTCGAGAAGAAAGGACACAAACGGATTCCAAACGCCCCCCTGGTACCAGAAAACGACCCCACCACCCTTTTTACCAGCTCCGGCATGCAACCGCTTGTACCCTATCTTTTAGGCGAACAACACCCGCAAGGCAAACGATTAGTAAATGTTCAGAACTGCTTTCGCGCGCAAGATATAGATGAGGTTGGCGACAACCGACACACTACCTTTTTTAGAATGCTTGGTAACTGGAGCCTGGGCGATTATTTTAAGAAAGAGCAATTAACGTGGTTTTTTGAATTTTTAACAAAAGGCTTGGGTCTTAACCCTCGTAAATTATACGTCAGTGTGTTTCAGGGGTTCAATGATATACAAAAAGACACCGAGTCAGAAGTTATCTGGAAACAGCTTTTTTCTAGTGCCGGTATTGATCCAAAAGATAGAATTTACTTTTACGGGGTTGAGAAAAACTGGTGGTCGCGCTCCGGCCTTCCGCAGGATATGCCAACAGGCGAGCCGGGAGGACCGGATAGCGAGGTATTTTATGATTTTGGACCGGAATTACACATTCATGAACAATCACAATGGAAAGACAAACCATGTCATCCCAACTGTGATTGCGGTAGATTTTTGGAAATTGGCAACAGTGTTTTCATGCAGTACAAAAAACAAGAGGGCGGTCGGTTTATTGAACTGCCACATCGAAATGTTGACTTTGGCGGCGGGCTCGAGCGGCTATTGGCAGCTGTTGAAAACAAGCAAGACATTTTCCAAACATCACTTTTTCAGCCTATTATCACATCTGTAGAAAACGCCACAGGCTATACTTACAGTACGCATGCACGGCAAATGCGCATTATTGCCGATCATTTTATTGCCGCAACCTTTATTGCAGCAGGCAGTATTAAACCGTCAAACAAAGAACAAGGCTATATTGTACGACGGCTTATCAGGCGAGGGCTTGATAATTTCTACGAAATCGCAGGCAAAGATATAGCGGGGATTATTGAGCAGATTGTTGAACAGTATAAAGATACTGATCCAGAACTCGCCAACGCATTCCCAAACGTAAAAAGTATTCTTCTTGCCGAAGAACAAACGTACAAGCAAACGCTTCATGCGGCAAAGAAATTTATCGCAAAGCGTTACAAAATTGGCGACGAGCTAAAAGGGCTTACTGAAATTGCCGCAGACGACGCATTCGCGCTTGTCACAACCCATGGTCTTTCTCCATCACAAATTAAAAGTCTTGGATTTATCTTTAATGAACAAAAATTTGCAGAAAAGATGAAAAAGCATCAAACACTCTCCAAAAGAAGCGCTACCAAAAAGTTTGCAGGAGGACTTGCCGATGATAGCGAGAAAACAGTCATGGGCCACACGGCAACGCACCTTTTGCACCAAGCGCTGCGAGATGTTTTGGGAAATCATGTGCATCAGACCGGATCAAATATTACATCCGAGCGAATCCGTTTTGATTATAATTATGACCAAAATCTAACGGATGAACAGCTCAAAAGCGTTGAACACATAGTCAATGATAAAATCCGCGAGAATCTCCCCGTCCATTTTGAAATGATGCCCTTGAGCCGCGCCAAGGAAACCGGAGCAATTGGGCTTTTTGACAATAAATACAGCGATAAGGTAAAAGTGTACTTTGTTGGTAATTATTCGAAAGAGTTTTGCGGTGGACCGCACGTTGATTTTACAGGAAGACTTAAACGAGTTAAGATATTAAAGCAGGAGAACATTGGACACGGACAACGAAGAATATATGCGGTCGTTAATCCGAAATCCTAAATTCGAAGCACGAAACAAATTAGAATGCTCAAAATTTAAATTTTCGAAACTTTTGTATTTTGAAATTGTTTCGAATTTCGATATTCGATATTCGAATTTTAAAAATGAAGCTGCCTTTTGCATTGCCATTTGGTAAAAAAGAAGAAAAGGATTTTATCCTCGGACTTTTGCTTCGCGACGAAAAAGTAACCGCTGTTGTTTTTGAGGAAAAAGATGGAACCGTTCGGATAGTAAATAAACAAGAAGAATATCTACCGGAACTTTTGGAAACAATTTCCATAGAGCATCTCCTCGATAGTCTCGACAAAGCTGTATCAAATGCAGAAAGTGTTTTACCCGCCAATATTGAAACAAAAAAGGTCATTTTTGGCGTAAAAGAAAATTGGGTTAACGATACACAAATGAAAAAAGAGTATCTTGCAAAATTAAAAAAGATATCTGAAGATTTTGGCTTAACGCCTCTTGGGTTTTTGGTAATACACGAAGCTCTTGCTCATTTTCTAAAAGTAAAAGAGGGAGTTCCTGTGTCGGCGATACTACTTGAAGCAGGACAAAAAACAATTGCCATTTCTATTTTGCGCGGAGGACGAATCATTGAAACAAAAAGTGGGGCTATTGAGGATTCGCTTTCCAAAGCAACAGATAGACTTCTCCACCACTTCACTAACTATGAAGTTCTTCCATCGCGAGTGATTATATTCGACGGTATGACATATGGAAAAGATTACGACCGTGTTTCCCAGGAATTTATTGCCTATTCGTGGAGCAAAAGCCTACCATTTCTCCACGTTCCGCAAATAACTATTCTTCCAAAATACACTGATGCACACGCAATGCTCTTTGGTGCAGCAAGCCAATTAGGTCTTGCTGTTGCAGAAAGTACAAACGGTCTGCCAATGCAGAAAACAACCCTTGAAAAATCCGACGATTTCTCCCCGCTTACAAAAAAAGCAAGCTTTGTTGATTTTGGATTTGTCAAGGGGGTAGATGTTGCACTTCCTTCACCACCTTTTGAAAAGCGGCCATTGGAAGAACTTGAACCGCAGCAAGAAACGCCTGATAAGAAATCTCCTCCGTTATTAAAGGAAGCAGTGGGTTTAATTGTGTCTTTACCAAGAATCTTTTTTGCAGTAAGAAAGATGCTACAAATAGATGGCAGGTTTTTCGCTAAGAAATCCGCAATGATTGGCGTAGTCTTCGCTGCGTTACTTATCGCACTTGTTCTTGGTTACTTTTTTGGCATAAAAGCAACGGTGACACTCTCGGCAAAACCAAAAATTGTCGAACAAGAGCAAACGGTGGTATTAGCTACCAATAGTAAGTCGGATGTTGGAAAAAAGGTTATCGCCGCAACACAGATAACTGTTGAGCAAACAGCAAGCGCTACGACCAAAGCAACAGGAAAAAAAGAAGTTGGGGAAAAAGCAAAAGGGGCGGTCACGATATTAAGTTCGCTTCCAAATGAACAGACATTAAACGCTGGTACCATTATTACTTCACCAAATATACTAGAATTTACATTGGATGAAGCAGTAAAAATCGCATCAAGTTCTGGATTAAGCGATCTCAAGTCAGCAAAGGTGTCTATAACTGCAAAAGATATTGGAAAGGAATACAACCTTCCATCAAACACAAAATTTACAGTTGGGTCGTTTGATGCATCGCAAGTAGAGGCAAAAAATGAAGCTGCATTTTCCGGAGGATCTAAAAAAGAAGTCACTGTTGTAACAAAAGAGGACTATGCATTGCTTGCAGAAAATATTGTAAAAGAAAATAAAGAAAAGGCAAAAGAGGAGCTTGTTAAAAAAATTGCAGCAGATGAGACTCTCCTCCCGCTTCCTATTACAAGCACGCTTGAGAAAGAAGAATATAGTAAGAAAGTTGACGAAGAAACAGAGTCAGTCACACTAAAAGCAACAATTACCTACATTGGTGTAAGCTATAAAAAAGAAGATCTTAAAAAGATAGCTATTGCTTTGTTTACAACAGCACAACAGGATACAACGTTTTCCCAAAATACGATTACTACAGACATTAAAGATGTAAAACAGAAAAATAAAAATGAATCATCGGCTCAAGTGCTTGCCAAAGCATCATTTTTACCTAAAATTGATACGACAAAAGTACAAAAAGAAATTGCAGGTAAACCTTTTGATAAGGTAAAAGCAGATCTTATGCGTCTCCCGCAGATTTCGGATGCAACTATAGCACTTTCACCCCCCATTCCCTTCTTACCGAAACTTCTTCCACGAATAGCAAACAATATTGCTATAGAAATCCAAAACGAAGAAGAATGAGCACGTATTATTACCAACCGCAAAAAAAAGCACAAAAATCTGCAGTAAAACTTCGACTGATAAGTTTTGCTCTTATTGGAATCGGTATGGGGATTGTAGCATATATTTTTTTTCCTCTTGTTTCGTGGCAAATGTACTTTGCACCGGTGTTTGCCGCACAAAGTATTAACGCGCCCATCCCAAAAGACACCATTGTTGACAAAACGACAGTGCTAGAACTTGTGACACAAGCAAAAGGAACGCTTGGCGTTGACTACACCAATGCAAAAAACTGGTTCCCGACACAAAAACCCAGTAGTGTTGCCATTTCGCCAAAAATTTCTTCCTATACCCTTTCTATTCCGAAGCTTTCCATACAAAATGCAATCGTCTCAACAACTGGTTATGACTTGAGTCGCTACTTGGTAAATTACGGCGGCACAGCAATACCGCCGGAAAATGGCAATGCGGTGATTTTTGGCCATTCGACGCTGCCTCAATTGTTTAACCCCTCTGACTACAAAACAATTTTTGCTACCCTTTATAAATTGCAAATAGGAGATCTCGCAATTGCAAATGTTTCAGGCGTTTCATATACGTATAGAATTTTTAGCATCACTGTTGTTGACCCTGACGATACATCGGTGTTATCGCAAAGCTATGATGATAGCTACCTTACCCTTATTACCTGTACGCCGCCAGGAACAGTATGGAAACGCCTCATTATTAAAGCAAAACTAGAAAAGATATAAAAGGAGGAAACTTTGTCAAACGACGAGAAAAAAAACGGCCACGTAGAAAGAAACAAAGCGCTTGATGCAGTTAAAAAGAAGCTATTGGGGAAACGCCTCACGTATAAAGAAATCTACGCGGTTATGGATGAGATTGCAAAAAAGCGTTTTGACGACGTTTTAACCACGTACTTTACTGCTTCAGGCTACTCTAATGGATTTGATAGCAAAGAGCTCTACTATCTTACTAAGGCAATGGTTGAAACTGGCGAGAAGCTAAAGTTTGCGGGAATTGTCGCGGATAAGCACTCTATTGGAGGGTTGCCTGGTACTAGAACAACCCTTATTGTTGTACCAATCGTCGCTGCAGCAGGCTTTACAATTCCCAAAAGCTCCTCACGTGCCATCACTACCCCAAGCGGCACAGCAGATGATATGGAAATCTTAGCACCGGTAGAACTTTCGGTGAAAAGAATCTACGAGGTTGTCAAAAAAACGAATGGGTGCATTGTCTGGGGCGGCAGTTTTAACATTGCTCCTGCCGATGACGTCATCATTAAAGTTGAAGAACCGCTTCTGTTTGAGAGCTTCGATAAAATCGTTGTCTCAATCATGGCAAAAAAAATCGCGTTTGGCGCAACGCATCTTGTAATTGATCTTCCCTACGGCAAAACTGTCAAGGTTCACCACATCAAAGACGCGGAGCTTATAAAGGAAAAGTTCCATTTCTTGGCGCGGAAATTTAATATTAAAATCCGTGTGCTAATTCACAAAACAGACGAACCAGTAGGCAGAGGCATTGGACCGATCTTAGAAACTCGTGAGGCATTGAGGGTTCTCCAGCAGAAACCAAATCGGCCTGTTGATCTTGAAGTAAGAAGCATCAATTTAGCAGGAAGACTACTGGATCTTTGCCTTAGGGATTCGCCAAATTCTCTCCAAACGTATGTGGCAAAAACACACGGCAATGCCATCGGTTGGGCAACTCATATTCTCCATTCCCAGCAAGCACTCACAAAAATGCGAGAAATCATTAAAGCGCAAGGAGGAAATCCCCACATTGATAGCGAAAAGCTTTCACCCGGAAAATATGTTTTCGCTATGCGCGCGCATAAACACGGAAAAATCAAAAGTATCAATAGTAAAAATCTTACAATTATCACAAAAATCTTGGGTGCTCCAGGAGCAAAGGGTGCAGGCATCTTCCTACATAAAAAGCTCACAGAGGCAGTAGAAAAGGGAGAACATCTCTATACACTTTACAGCGAAAATATGTATAATCTCAAAGAGGCAAAAGAGTCACTATCGCATTTTCAAATTGTTGAACTGTAAACTATGAAACGGACAACAATATTGTTTGTTATATTTACATTCTTTATACTTCTTGGAGTTTTTTGGTGGATAAACGGAACAAGTGCTGTAAACAATGAAAACAGGAATGAAAAGATTTTTGTCGTAAGGCCTGGAGACAGTATCCGCGACATTGCAAATAGGCTTAAAAAAGAGGGGCTTATTAAGGATCCTATTGTCTTTTTTCTTCTTGTAAAACAATTAGGTCTTGACGGAAAAATTCAAGCAGGGTCATTCAGGCTTTCTCCATCTCTAAACGCCACTGACATTGCACAAAATCTTACACATGGAACGCTTGATATATGGATTACTGTTCCAGAAGGCAAGCGGGCAGAAGAGGTTTTGGCAATTCTCAAAGAGAAAATCCCAACATATCAGAATTCGTGGGAGCAAGATTTCACCGCACACGAAGGATATCTTTTCCCGGATACCTATCTTATTCCGGTGAACGCGGACAGCAATCTTATTATTACAATTATGCGAAACACGTTCGACCAAAAATATAAGGAGCTAGAGCCGCTCGTTGAAAAAAGTAGCTTGTCAAAGGATGAAATTGTTACACTGGCATCGTTAATCGAACGAGAAGCAAAGCTTGAGGAAGATCGGACGCTTGTGTCATCGGTAATTCATAATAGGCTTGACATAGGTATGAAGCTTGATATTGACGCAACTGTGCAGTATATTCTTGGCTATCAAGCAGACGAAAAAACGTGGTGGAAGAGGCATTTAACATTTGATGATCTTAGCATTAACTCGCCTTTTAATACGTATAGAAACGCAGGGCTTCCGCCAAAACCAATTGCAAACCCGGGCCTTGCGGCATTAAAAGCAGTAGTAAATCCTACACAAACAAATTACCTATACTATATTTCTGATAAGACCGGTAAAAACCACTACGCGCAAACTTTAGAACAGCATGAAGCAAACAAAGAAAAATTCGGCCTCTAACTTTTCTTTGGGACGCCTTTGAAGAAACGGCGGGGAACTCTCTTGATATGCTCTACAATTGAACCGTTTTGATGTG
>JACQKQ010000006.1 GCA_016204465.1 Candidatus Levyibacteriota bacterium | reverse complement strand
GAATGGGGGTTGGGGTATTGGTGGGAGGAGGGGTGGGAGTCCATGTCGCAAGAGGAGATGATGTAGGAGTTGGCGTTGGAGATGGAACGCATGCGCTTTGGCACTGTGACGAACTCATCCCAACCCCTAGGTCGCCTACTAATGGATCCTTAAGTCTGCATGTAAAGGATGATGTATCGCAACGGTAGCCACAATTGTAAGTTTGACACCACCATGGCCCACCACCGCAAGATGTCCCCTGTGTGCAGAAATTTAATGCAGAACAGCTACCCGGAGCGCATACGCTGTTGCCACATTCAGCTTGAGTTGTACATGTTGCCGGGCAGGGGTTGGAAGCCGCGGAAGAGCAATTAGTCCCCTGTACAAAATATTCTTCCTGCGTGCAGCTTGCAGTTCCTTGCGTGTTGTATGTGTATGTTACATTTGCACGATCAACAGACGTGTTGCATGGAGTTGGGCCACAAGTACCTGGAATTACATTTATGGTCTTTGTATCAGTCAGCGAACATGCATTGGCAATATTAAATAATGGAGATAAAAAGACAAAGGAAGAGAAAGCTAGAATGAAATAAAGAAATGCAATATGTCTTTTGAAAAACATATTCTATAATCTAGTATTAAAGTATTTACTTGCTCTTGTAAAGAGGATTATTTTGAGGCAATTGGAACTAGCGTAACAGGAGCTTTATCTAACAAGCTTTGTGTCACCCCCTTTTCTTTGAGTGTCTGGGATGTTTGCAGTGGTCCATATGTTCCACCTAATGATGTTGCCTCTAAAAACTCACGCGTTATAACCTCATTTACTCGCTTTGCAAGCCAAGGGTCAGAGAGGTCAAGCTTACTAGAAGGTAGCAGGTAAAAAAGAACCGTATCTCCATGTCTTTGATAATTATATTCAGCAACAGCTAAGCGAGTAAGACCTACCTTGGGATCTGGATGGACGTTGATTTCAACTCTACCAGAAAGTGGTGGCATATTATCTTTTGAATCAACAACGATAATTTGAACGGTAGTAAAGCCATTAGTTTCTGCGTGTGCGGCGACTGTCCTTACTAATTCCTGTCTCCCTTCAGAAGCAATTTCGACCGCGAAAGGCGATGTGGGAGTTATTCTTGATTCTAGCGTGCGGGTTCCTGGCCGCACCATCACGGGAAGCTGAATCCGATCAACAAGTTGTGTATTGGCTAATACCGCTTCAGTCGGATTTGGCTCTGGACTAACAGGACTTGCAGTAGCTTCATTTATTGCAGGAGCGATTAACTGCGCTTCTTGCGGAATAAGGCCTGCGTTTTTTGCAGCATCGCCAACGAGAATGCGCTGAATGAGCCCTTTATTTGGTCCATCTGTCCAGAACTGAAAGGCCATTCGCTGCGTTCTCCATACAATATATGGGCCGTAATTTTTTCCAGGAGAGGTAAACGTCCCAGTTTCAAATATTTTTCTTAGGTTCTGCACGAAATCAAGAATTTGCTGCGGCACTTGAAACTTTTCTACACGGACGGCAAATGCCCGTGGCAAATCGCCAAATGCTTTATCGTCAAAGTCAACGTGGGGAGGAACTGTAACGCCCAAACTTCCATTGTCAAGCGCATTATCCAAGCCTAAATTGTGCATCTCATCAAGCGTATTCCACACATTGGTTTGTTCTCCCTGTCGCTGTAAAATGCCTCCCTGAAATCCACAATACCAAAAGCCATCAGCGCCTTTCCAGGCATTGCTGATTCGATAGCCTAAAGCGTCTGCGCCGCCAAAGCTCTGGGCATCGGCAACAAATTGCCTGGTCATGTCAGAAATTACAGTAGGGTCTTTTTCTACTGAAATTGCACTTAGGGGAATCTTTGTAACATCAACTGTTCCGGGGTCTGCAAAGGCTTCTAAGGTTCTCAAGAATGGATGGTTGAGAGGATTTGCGTTTACAACTGAAGCTTCAACACCAGCAAGAGCTGCTCCTCCGGCAATAGCTGCTCCTACACGCAATAAACTTCTTCTTGTGAGTCCCGGAGCCTCGCGTCGTGGCGGTTCAACTTCATTTGGCTTCATAGGCATATTATAAGACTATAAGATAAAGTTTAGCACACCTTGGATATCCTGTCAAGCTTAAATCGTACGAAACAGGTAAGAATTATAGCTTGCCTGTTACAGCGATTCGAGTGAGTCTAAAAAGATTTCCTTTATTAGGAAAGCAATTAAACGATATAACAACGGTAAGTCCCCTTCGCAAATTGGAAAGTGTTAGGTCTTTTTGTGCAATCGCATCGTATACCAAACCAGGTTCTTCTTTTATGGTAAACGTATGAGTTTGATCTCCGCGCGGCGAAATTACTTCCATGGTTGCCGACGAACTTGACTGATTCAGCGTATACGTTTGGATGTTGCCTCTAAATGTGCCAAAAATAGTCCCGTCCTTTAGTATTTGAACATCTTGCACCAAAGGGTTTCCCTCCTCTTTTATCGAGCAGCTTTCAAGTGAAGGTATACTCGTTGGTTGAAAGCTCACATTTGGGGTTGGAATAGTAGCAGTTTCCTGACGAGTTGAATACAAAGACCGAGATTGTTGCGGCAGCCAACCTAAAAGGTTAGGGTAGAGACGCGAGAGTGATAAAATACCAAAATAGTTAAGAATAATAAACATTATAGCAAAAAAACTTAATCCTAGGAGGATACCTACAATTCCCCAGCCAAAACCTTGAGTTATGTTGGTGTTTTGATTAGGTGAAGGTGGTTGACCGCCCGATTGATTTCCATCCATGGATTAATCATAGGAGTGCCAATACTCTATTGTCAATTAGGTAGTCCATGCCAGAAAGCTTAAAAATTTTGTCGAAATTTGTCAGGAGTTCTTTTCCGCCGTTTTCGTGTATAAGCGCAATGGTGTGGAAGTAAATTGTTGGAAGGCTTGGATCAGTCGTGCTTTTGACTCTTGGTTCAATAGTAAACACCATTCCTGGCGCAATCCGCGTTTGCTCGACAGAGTTGATGAATTTTCTCTTCTTACTAATCATTGTCGCTGCTTTCTCCCAATTTTTCTCGTTTGTGATTTTGGAAACTTCTGCACTGTCCAAGAATGGGATAGAATGGCCAACATTGATACCGGTTGGATCTGTGGTGCTAATCCAGCCTTCGTTTGTTAAGCCGTGTTGCGCAAACACCGCGTACGCAAGTTCAAACAGCATGGCAAATGTCATACCAGTGGATATTTGTGCAAAGATGCTGTGGACTGTTTTGTAGACATTTTGAAAATGCTCTATAAGTTTTTCATTTTTTCCTAAATACAAATCAAGTCCAAAGTCACCAATGGTGCCAGTAGCTTTATCAACAGGCGATGCATACACCATGATAATTCCTTTTTGCCGATCCAAGAAAACATCATCCCGCGGCCAATAGCCCACTTTTCGAAGCGTCGTATAGTTTGTACGAGTTGGATCATTTTCGGTAGAAAATAATACGCCAATGCCATGCGGTGGTGGTGTGTACCAGCCATCGGGGAAAATACTGTCGTGTTTTCGCATCTCCAAAAGCCAGCGGTCCCGCAGCACGACTTCGGAAATTGGTTTATCTGTGTTCACAAGCTCCTTGAGCGAAATAACCAATGAATCCGTAGCAATTTTCCGAGTCGTCTTGCAAGCCTCCCGTTGTCCCATATTACTAATCCTGTTTACTCAACGCAGTATATTTGCCATACAATAGCTTTGGGGTGATCAATGGTCTTATGTTTATACGGTCTGTGGGGCATTGCTATTGATAACGTGCGCAGCCTCGTCAATTACCCTCTCAATAGTTTGTTTATTAAGTTGCGGGTACTGCTCGTTAATTGCGTCAACAGTAAACCCGTCTTTCAAAAGGAATAAAATTTGATCTATAGGAATACGAGTTCCCTTTACCACTGGTTTACCACCAAGAATTTTTGGATGCGACACAATATATTTATTCATACCTGTAATTTATTATACCACGCTATCGCAAATTGAGGGTTTCGCCTTTGTATACAAGATTTTTTGGCTTGATAATGACTTGCCGTTCTCCCTGTTCAACACACCCTGCGTCAATGCTTTCGAATCCATTTTTCTTTACAATCTCCTGCGCTTTTTGCACGTCGTTTGATGCTAAAAAGATCACATAATCCTGTCCCATGTTGTACGTTTGGTACATTTCGTAGTCGTCAAGTCCTGCATGTTCTTGAATAAAGGTAAAGACCGGTTGGGGTTCAAAAATCTTTTCAATCACATATTTGTAATTGTCCCGCGCTCGCATTACTTTTCGCATGCCGTGGCCGGTGATGTTTGAAATATAGTGAATGTTAATATTAGCATCCAATAAATCTTGGACAAGTTGTGCATAGATATTTGTTTTTGTGAGGAGCGCTTCGCCGTAAAGCTCTCCATTGGGTAATTTTGTCGCATATCCTTGGCTAAGTTTTGCAGCAATTGCGCGGGTTAGGGAAATGCCATTGGCATTAACCCCATTACTTCTACAAAGCAGAATTCTATCTCCAGCCTTCAAGCGCTTATCGGTTATGAGATTCTTCTCTGAAGAAATAATGCCAACTGCAGAGCCAGCAAACTCTGCAGTATTTGGTACGACAATTTGCTTCATTGTTGCGGTTTCACCTCCACCCCATGCAGCTCCTGCTAAATCACATGCATTTTTCCAGCCATTAATTAAATCTGTCATTCTCTCTGTGTCTTGCAGCCAGCTATTATCCTCAATAGCCCAATACGCATGCACAACAAGAGGTTTTGCTCCGATAGTAACAAGGTCGTTAATTATTGTTGCGACTGTATCATGACCAACAACATCGTAATAAGTTTTTCCAGTTACCCTTCGACTTCGCCCTGCACCAGATGGTGCGGGGCTTCGCTCAGGATCTTCGATTTTGCGCATTGCATCGGCAATTAAGTTTTTTGTTCCAAGGCCCTCTATTACTGTGGCTATAAATGGATTAGTTCCTGGTATTTGAATTGCGAATGCAGATTCTCCACGTGTATCAGAAATTTCTTGATATCCTTTCCCAAGATTCTTTTTTGTCTGTGCAGCTGCAGCAAGTGCTAGTTTTTTAATGGGGTCTTTGGTGTCGTAGTTGTCGCCGACTTGGGAATAGGTAATTGACTGTTTTTTGTTCATAAACGTATTATATCATCTACAGTTAGTTCGCTAAATGAATCAATAATGCGATCTGCTTGTTTTAGCTGATCTAGTTTGTGGGTTGTGGTAATTGCGATACATTTCATTCCTGCTGCTTTTGCTGCTGCAACACCGGCGGGAGCATCTTCTATAACAATACACCCTTCCGGTTTTTTAGATAATTTTTCTGCAGCGAATAAAAAAATATCTGGATATGGCTTTCCTTTTTCTAATTTATCTCCACTCACGACAGCCGAAAAATATTGTGTTATTTTTAATGTCTCAAGAACGTGGCTAATAAAGTCCTCGCGGCAGGAGGAAGCAACTGCGAGGAGAATATTTTTTTCTGACAAATTTTTAATGAATGAAATTATACCTGGAACAGAATCAATTTGCTTCGTACGCTGTTTTACTAAATTCCATTTCTTCGTTAGTGCTTCATCTATATTGGCAGTAATGTGATACTGGTTGAAAATTTCTTGAAACACTTTTTTGTTTGGGATGCCTGCATACTTTGCTAAATCTTCTTGAGTAACTGACGCGCCGTACGATTGGAGAATTTCTGCATTTGCAGCGTCATGGAAATGTTGGGTATCCGTAATTACCCCATCCATATCAAAAATAACTGCCTTGAGGTTCATATTATGCGTTTTTGACAAACGTGACGATGTTTTTGAAGAGAGGGAGGCCTTGAGGGTGTTTAATAGCTCCGCGCCGCCAGTTTGGGTGCTGCTCGATTCTCACAAAACATTCAGGGTGCGGCATGAGGCCCAACACTCTTCCGGTTGTATCGCAAATGCCGCCAATAGCATTGAGTGACCCATTTGGATTTTGTGGGTAGGTTTGGGTAGGTTTTCCCGAGTCATCGACATAGCGAAAGACAACGAGGCCAGATTGTTCTATTGTTGCTATTGTTTCAATGTCTGCGAAAAACTTTCCCTCGCCGTGGGCGACGGGATAAGACGTAATGCCGTTATTGTTAAATTGTTCCATTGTTTCATTGTTGATGAACACGCAGCGAGATTTTGTCTCAACGCGCATGTTAATCCATCGGCATTCTAAATGGCCGGAGTCATTATTAATGAGCGTTGCGTCCATTTTTCCTATATTGCCAAATGGCACTAGGCCAGTACGGATTAACACCTGAAATCCATTGCATACACCAAGAACTGCAGTGTTTTTACGTTGCACAAATTTTTTTAACTCATCGCCCAAAAACGTTGTCATTTCAACTGCCTGGATTTTGCCGGAGACTATATCGTCGCCGTAAGAAAATCCGCCGGGAAGACCTAAAATGTGAAAGTTAGTTAGTGATTGGTTTTTGGTTCGTAGTTCGTTTATATGGACAATGTGAGGATCTGCGCCGGCGATTTTAAAGGCGAATGCCATTTCTTCGTCTCGGTTTGTCCCG